>JAGCKB010000129.1 GCA_017647725.1 Bacteroidaceae bacterium | reverse complement strand
GGCAGCATAATAAATATGTCATCGGTAGTAGGAGTAAGCGGAAACGCAGGACAATGTAACTACTCGGCATCAAAGGCAGGACTCATAGGATTCTCTAAATCGGTAGCAAAAGAGATGGGCCCACGCGGAATTCGCGTCAACTGCATAGCCCCCGGATTCATTCAGACAGATATGACATCGGCCCTTCCCGAGGAGATGCGCGAGGCGTGGGCAAAGAGTATCCCCCTGCGTCGTGGCGGTACTCCCGAGGATGTAGCCAATGTAGCACTGTTCCTTGCCAGCGACCTTTCGTCGTATGTCACAGGACAGGTAATAAACTGCTGCGGCGGAATGAACTGCTAAGAAACTGTTTAAATTTATATCGTCAAGTTTTTTATAGAGCAAAAATTGGATATTTATTTATATTTTAAGGGCGCATAGCGGGCTATGTAACCGCAAAAAAGAAACAAACAGGCATTTTTGAATATAAAAAACGACGAAAACGTCAGCTTCTATATGAATATTTTTTTTAGAAATTTAAACAGCTTCTAATTGAATAGGCGCCCACTTTATGTGAAGATTTTCTCTTTATTCCCTCTCTTTTGCAGAAGGTTAGGGTGAGCCCATTTTTATTCAACCACATAAACAAAAAACTCGAGAATTCTCTCGAGTTTTTTGTTTAATCCCTTGCGCGCAACTGCCAGAAGGCAACCGCAGCGGCAGCAGCCACATTAAGCGAATCGACAGAGTGATGCATAGGGATGCGCACCACATAATCGGCCGAGGCAATTACATTATCGGCAAGACCATCGCCCTCGGTACCCATAATAATGGCAAGGCGCGGCTCGCTGCATAGTTGTTCATCGTCGATAGAGACCGAATTATCGGTAAGCGCCATTGCCGCAGTGCGGAACCCGAGCGCGCGAAGCGACTCGATTGGCTCGTCTATCCAGGTCCAAGGCACAAGAAAGACCGAACCCATTGAGACTCGTACAGCACGTCTATTAAGAGGGTCGCACGAGGTACGTGTGAGAAGCACTGCATCTATCCCCAACGCTGCCGCCGAGCGGAATATAGCACCTATATTGGTTGTATCTACCACGCTATCTATAACAACAATGCGACGAGCGCTACGACACACCTCGGCAACAGTGCTGTTTTGCGGACGTCGCATTGCGCATAGCACTCCACGTGTGAGGGCATATCCTGTGAGAGAAGCAAGAATCTCGCGGCTGCCTGTATAGACGGGAATATCGCCTGTACGTGCTATTATATCAGCTGCATCGCCCGTAATATGTCGTGCCTCGCACAATAGAGCCAACGGCTCATATCCTGCATCAAGCGCCACGTTAATCACTTTAGGACTCTCGGCAATGAATATCCCCCTCTCATCGTCGACACACCTGCGCAACTGCGCCTCGGTGAGCGACGAAAAAATCTCTACTCCCGGATGCGAGAGTGATGTAATCTCAATTATCGGCATCTTTTAAGTTTTTAGTCAAATGATAGGCATCGCGCTCATCGCCATTGGCAAGCAGAATAACACCGCAGCGCACAAAGCCATACTGCTGAAGGATATGATGCATAATACAATTATCGCGGTGCGTGTCGATGCGCAATGTATCGGTGTGCCGAAAAGCCCAATCGAGTATCTTTCGGGCGAGGCCGCCACCGGGAACTGCAACTGCAATTCGATGTATCACATAGTATTCTCTATCGTCGGGCCACTCGCCATTGTAGATAACCGAATACGTAGGGTCGGGGCCGGGGATAAATGCCATCGTAGCAATGACCTTTCCGTCATCATTACACACAGCATAAGAGACCCCTGCATCAATATCTCTCCTGATAATCTCTTCGGATGGATAACCACTACCCCACTGATGCATATTTCCGCTGCGACGCATAATAGCCTTTGCCGCCTCGAAAATATCCATCAACAGGGGTATATCGTCGTATGTTGCCTTCCTGATTATCATTTTGCATTTGCTTTACGTGCCATTGCCATAAGTTCACGAGAAATGTGGCAATAGCCATCGGGGTTCTTGTCGAGGTAATCCTGATGATACTCCTCGGCACGATAGAAATTTTTCAGTTCAAGAACCTCTACCACCATTGGAGCTGCGAGCGTCTGTGCGACACTTTGGCACACCTCCTCAATAACAGGTAGTTGCGAGGAGTCGCAATAGTATATTCCTGTGCGATATCGCGTACCAACGTCACCACCTTGACGGTTGAGCGACGTTGGGTCTATTGAACAAAAATACAACTTAATGAGAAACTCCAAACTAACGACCGATGCATCGAAGACTACGCGCACAGCCTCGGCATATCCCGTAGCATCGGTATACACCTGCTCGTATGTAGGCTCAGGTACATTGCCGTTAGCATAACCCACCTCGGTAGATAACACACCATTTATCTGTTTAAGAAAATGCTGTGTACCCCAAAAGCATCCACCTGCAAAATATATCTCATTCATATCATCCACAATGGAAATACCTTTTTACCAACTGTAACATCTTCTCATTATCGCCGCCAATAGAGGCACGCAGAGTGGCATCGTCGTACGCACGCAGACGCTTTATAATGCCATCAATCATTGCAGGGCTGAATACGTTATGCTCTTCGAAGACAGCGCGCTGACGCTCCAGACAATCGGCCGAAGCAACGCAGCTATCGGGCAGTTGTGCCAACAGAGCCAATTTATCTGCATTCTCCTTTTGGTGGATATTTACATTCACGTATGTACGCTCGGCAATTTCAAGGGCATTTTCAAGTTCAAAGCCATAGCGGCAAGCAACAGCAAGGCCTGCTATCAACTGATAAATATCGGCCGAGCCATCGGGCGAGCGCATCTCGACAGTCTGCTTTTGTGTTGTATCGTAGTTGCTATCCTCCTCAAGCGGATTGGCAATGCGGCACATATCACTCTTTGCTGCCCATCCCAACGGCACACGCACAAGCACCGAGCGGTTACGGTCGCCCCAACAGATGTTAGTTGGCGCCTCCTGATGCGGCACAAGACGGAAATAAGATGTAGGGTTAGTATTACCAAATGCAGTAATAGAGGGAGCAAGCTCCATCATACCGGCAATGGCACGACGTGCAGCCTCAGAGAGCACACCACCATCGAGCATACAGTTCTTACCGTCCTTCATTATGCGCATATGTACGTGCAATCCCGAGCCCGCCTTTCCTGCTGTAATCTTGGGAGCAAAAGTAATGTCATAACCATATCTGAAAGCAAGATTGCGTATAATCCACTTTGCAACCATCAGCTGGTCGGCAGCGCGACAAGCATCAACAGGCAAGAACTCAATCTCGTTCTGTTCATAGATAAGACCATCTATTGTAAAATTACCAACCTCGGAGTGACCATATTTTATCTCGCCACCCGCCTGAGCGATATACGACATACACTCGGTGCGGAACTCATTGAATTTTGCATAAGGTGCCGACTCGTGGTAACCCTTCTGGTCGGTTGCAGGAAAGAGTCCTTCATCGGGAGCAATAACATAATACTCAAGCTCGCCCATAGCCTGAAAATCCATTCCTGTGACCTCGTTAAATGCCCTGCAAGCCTTACGCAAGGTATTCTCGGGCGAGCTCTCCAGTAGCTCACCATCCTTATTGAAATAAGAGCAGAGCATCGAAAGTGTCGGAATTGCAGCAAAGGGATCGAGGAAAGCAGTCGAGAAGCGCGGCAACACATAAAGGTCGCTACTGCCTGCCTCTATAAAGGGGAAAAGGCTCGAACCATCGACACGCTCTCCGCAAGTGAGAATAGCATCGAGGTACGCAGCATTGTTTATTACAAAATTAAGTGTTTTCAATCGACCATCACCGGCCGGATACATAAAGTTAACCATACGTACACCATTCTCGGCAATATAACGTACAATATCGGCCTTTGTAAACTCACTGCAAGGTTTTCCAAGATAGGCCACCACCCTGTTAGGGTTCATCTCTAATTCCTTATTCATAGTGTCTGTTTTTATAAATTATGTAATTGTAACTATCCTTTTTAATAACTTGTTCTGTTTAATAAAGCTAAAAAGCAGTTGCTTATAGGGCAAAAATAGTATTTTTAGTTTTAAAATAAAAGTTATGTGAAGTATCTTTGCCGTAATCATAAAATTAAAACAGTTTCTTAGAAGCTAATAATATATGGAAAAGAAAGTATTCAAGATGGATGCGAGCGCTTCACTAATCTTAGAGGGAGGTGGAATGCGAGGTGCCTTTACAGCAGGTGTACTCGATAATTTTATGGATAGAGGGATACGCTTCCCCTATGTCATTGGTGTTAGCGCCGGTGCCTGCAATGCACTATCTTATATGTCGCACCAACGTGGACGTTCGAAATACAGCTACACAGAACTGATGAAGCAGTATAAATATATAGGCATTAAAAAGCTGCTTTTCAGAGGCAATATAATGGATTTTAATCTGCTGTTCCATAAATATCCCGAGGAGATATTCCCCTATGACTACAACCGTCTTGCTAACTCTCCCGAGCGATTCGAGATGGTTACCACAAGTTGCCTCAGTGGAAAGGCCTGCTACTATGACGAAAAGAACAACCCCAAACGCATCATAGAGATTGTAAAGGCATCGAGCAGTATGCCGTTCGTTGCCCCCATTGCTTATGTCGATGGCGAGCCAATGATGGACGGCGGAGTAGCCGACTCCATTCCTCTTGAGCGTGCCCACCAGCTTGGATACAGGAACAGTCTTGTAGTGCTCACACGCAATAAGGGTTACCGCAAGCCATCGAAAGCAACAACTGTACCATTTTTCATGTACCGCAAGTACCCCAATCTGCGCAAAGCAATCATTGGCAGAAACGCAATGTATAACAGACAGGTTGAGCTTGTCGAGGAGTATGAGAAGAGAGGCGATATTACAGTGATACGCCCCGTAAACCCCATTCAGGTGGGACGAATGGAGCGTAACCCACAAAAACTATTGGATTTATATAACGAGGGATATCACTGTGCCGCAACAATTGAGTTTATACAGTAATATTGCCCGAATTATCAGCAAAAGAGATTTATAACCATTAATTGTTGACTTACCACAAATTTTACCATAACTACTGCAGCGATTATAAAATGAGAACGACATCCCACAAGGATGTCGTTCTCATTTTATAATATTTTCTGTTTCTTAAGCTTTGCGGCTTACTACATTCTTTAGGAAATCCATAATAAGAGGACTGGGATGAAGCACTGTGCTCGAGTACTCGGGATGATACTCAACGCCAATGAACCAATCCAGTGAGGGAATCTCTACTACCTCGACGAGACCGCTCTCGGGATTAACACCGCTGCACATCATACCTGCCTTCTCAAACTCAGCTGTATATGCATCGTTGAACTCATAACGGTGACGATGACGCTCAACAATCTTATCGGTGCCGTATGCTTCGTACGCTTTGCTGCCCTTAGTAAGATTACAGTTGTAACCACCCAGACGCATAAGGTCTCCATTATTTGCAATAGCCTTCTTCTCCTCCATCATATCAACAACAGGGTGTGTCGACTTTGGATCTATATCCGAGCTGTTGGCATCGGCATATCCAAGCACGTTACGAGCAAACTCTATTACCATTGCGTGCAATCCCAGACAGATACCGAGTGTAGTAAGATTATTCTCGCGGCAATATTTCACTGCTGCAATCTTACCATCAAGACCACGCTGGCCGAATCCCGGACAGATAACATATCCATCCATTCCTGCAAGCATCTCGGCTACGTTATCGTCGTTAATCTTCTCGCTATCGATGAAGTGACATTTTACCTTGCTATCGTGATATACGCCCGACTGAGAAAGGCTCTCGTATAGGCTCTTATAAGCATCGCGAAGGTCGTATTTACCAACAAGACCGATATTTACCTCACGAGTTGCATTGTTACGACGCTCGATGAATGTACGCCAAGGCACAAGTCCCGGAGTCTCGCCAACCTCCATTCCCACAAGACGAAGAATAGCTGAATCCAATCCCTGCTCCTGCATTCTGATGGGTACCTCGTAGATAGAGGGAACATCCGGGCTATGAACAACACAATCGGGCTGAACATTGCAGAAGCTTGCCACCTTGCGCATAAGATTAATATCAAGATCGTGCTCGGCACGAAGCACAAGCACATCGGGCTGAATACCGAGGCTTTGCAACTGCTTTACACTATGCTGTGTGGGTTTTGTCTTAAGCTCGCCTGCTGCCGAGAGATAAGGAACCAAAGTAAGGTGCACACAAACAGCACGCTTGCCAAGTTCCCATTTAAGCTGACGGATAGCCTCGAGATAGGGCAGGCCCTCGATATCTCCTACTGTACCACCAATCTCGGTAATAACAAAGTCGAGGTCCTCCTTCTTGCTTACGAGAAGCATACTGCGTTTAATCTCGTCTGTAATATGAGGAACCACCTGTACGGTCTTTCCAAGATAATCGCCGCGACGCTCTTTTTCAATAACCTCGCGATAGATGCGTCCTGTGGTAAATGTATTCCAACGTGTTGTCTTAATATCGGTAAAGCGCTCGTAGTGTCCCAGATCGAGGTCGGTTTCACGACCATCGATTGTAACATAGCACTCGCCGTGCTCGTTGGGATTCAGTGTACCCGGGTCTACATTTATGTAGGGGTCAAACTTCTGAATAGTGATATTGTACCCACGAGCCTGCAACAGCTTGCCTATTGATGAGGAGATAACTCCTTTTCCAAGTGAGGAGGCAACACCTCCGGTCACGAAAATATACTTTGTGTCAGCCACGGTATAAAAAATTTAATACATTTCTTAATCAATTAAAAAGAGTTTCTGACGCACGACAAAACAGTTGCCAATTGTCAAAAACCCAGCATACGCAATCAAAGTCACCTATTAATTGCTGCTCTGCAAAGATACAAAGAAAATTCACAAAGGAGCCACAATGATAAAAAAATATTTGTTAAGGCGATATTTTTTTTATTATAGCAAAATGAGGTATCTGAGAGCATCGGCAAGTGCATTTCGGTTCAGTTATTTGTGACGCGTTGCAAGTTCATTTTCAATATCCTTGATAGTGAATCCCATTTGTTCGTTCAGCACCAGCAGATGATAAATAAGATCGCTTGCCTCGTAGAGATAACGTTCCTTGTTGTTGTCAATAGCCTCAATAACCGTCTCGACAGCCTCCTCACCAACTTTTTGGGCTATTTTGTTTGTACCTTTATTAAACAGATAGGTTGTGTAAGAGTCATTTGGCATATCACGGTGACGCTGCCTGACAACCTCTTGCAATCGACGTATAAATCCTTCATTATCAGGAGTATCGAAACAAGAAATTGTACCTCGGTGGCAGGCAGGACCTACAGGCCTACCCATAAGAAGCAGAGTATCGTTGTCGCAATCGGGGTACATAGCAACAACCTCGATGAAGTTACCACTCGTCTCGCCCTTTGTCCACAGAGCACCGCGCGAACGGCTGTAGAACGTAGCCTTACCCGTTGCCAAAGTCTTTTCAAATGCCTCGCTATTCATATATGCCACCATAAGCACCTTGAGCGTAGCGCTATCCTGCACTACAACAGGCAACAGCCCATCGGCATTCTTTGATAAATTAAAATCGGAAAATTTCATATATTCTATTTTTTAAAATTCTATTTATAAGCTGTTTAAAATTATATCGCCAAGTTTTTTATAGAGCAAGAATAGAATGTTTATTTATTTTTAAAGGGCGCATAGCGGGCTATGTAACCGCAAAAAAGAAAGAAACAGCCATTATTGAACATAAAAAACAGCGAAACTATCAGCTTCTGTAAGAAAATATTTTTTAGAAATTTAAACAGCTTCTTATAATCTTACTTTAATACCACGCTCGTGCAGTTGCCGTTTCAGCTCGCCAACGGTAATCTCGCCATAATGGAAAATACTTGCAGCAAGAGCTGCATCGGCACGTCCCGCCGAGAGCACATTATAAATATCATCGACCGAGCCGGCACCACCCGATGCTATTATAGGTATCGACAGTTGGCGCGAAAGCGAGTCGAACAGTTCACAGGGATAACCGTCGCGCGTACCGTCGTGATCCATAGATGTGAGCAGAATCTCACCGGCTCCACGTTCCTCGCCCTCACGCGCCCAAGCAAAAAGTTCACGTTCGGTCAGTTTGCGTCCACCGTGGGTAGTGATAAGCCACCTATCCCCTACCCTTTTGGCATCTATTGCAAGCACCACAAACTGACTGCCATATTTCGATGCAATCTCATCTATAAGTCGAGGGTTACGTACCGCAGCACTGTTTATCGATATTTTATCGGCTCCGACGTCGAGCAGACGTGCCGCATCGTCGATGGAAGAAATTCCGCCACCCACAGTAAAAGGGATATTTATATTACGCGCAATTTTCTCGACAAGGGAAGTAAATGTATTACGCTCCTCGACTGTGGCGCTTATATCAAGATAAACCAACTCGTCGGCGCCCTGTGCCGCGTACATTCTGCCCAACTCCACTGCGTCACCAACATCCTGCAGACCCACAAAGTTAACCCCCTTCACTGTGCGTCCGGCTTTTACGTCAAGACATGGGATTATTCGTTTAGCAACCATTTTTCAATCTCTTTTAAAGTGATACGACCCTCATAGATAGCCTTTCCTATTATAGCAGCTCTTACACCACACTCACGCGCACGTTCAAGGTCGTCCATCGACGATACGCCGCCACTAAGAGTAACATCTACCGTTGGAAAACGCTGTTGCAACTGCTCATACAGCGGCAGATTAGGCCCCTGCAACATTCCATCGCGACTAATATCGGTGCATATAAGTTGTGAGAGATTATATGGTAAAAAAGTCTCTACAAGTTCCTCTACGCCCACTCCTCCATCTTTCAGCCAACCGTGAGTAGCCACACGCCCGTCCCTGACATCGGCACCAAGAATAATACGTGATGCGCCATACTCCTGCAGCCACTGCGCAAAGAGTTCGGGATTATCTACAGCCACGCTGCCACAGATGACACGCGACGCACCTGCATCAATGGCCTGCTGCATTGCCACCGAGTCCTTAATTCCTCCTCCCCACTCAACATCAAGCCCCGTTGCAGTAACCACCTTCTCTAAAGTACGAAGATTGCAAGGAGCCTTAGCTTTCGCACCGTCAAGGTCGACAATATGCAGGCGACGCACACCGCAGTCGGCATATCTACGTGCCATATCAACAGGCTCACTATCGTATATTTTAGTCTGCCCATAGTCGCCCTGTGTAAGACGCACAGTGCGACCGGCAATCAAATCTATAGCAGGTATAAGTTCCATTATTCTATCTTCAAGAAATTTCTTATTATCATTTCGCCAATATCTCCACTCTTTTCGGGGTGAAACTGTGTGCCGTAAAAGTTATCCTTTGCCAATGCAGCAGCAAACTCCCGTCCATTGGACGAACGAGCTATACAGGCATCACACAGGTCGGGTGCATACGAGTGAACAAAGTAAACAAACTCGTCATCATCTATACCATCGAACAGCGGAGAGCGCAGTTCGCTTATACTGTTCCATCCCATATGAGGAACCTTCACCCCTCTCTCCTTGTCGGGAGAAAAACGACGCACATCGGTATCAAATATCCCCAAGCAGGCGACATTACCCTCCTCGCTGTAGCGACACATTAGCTGCATTCCAATGCATATACCAAGTACAGGCTGTTTGAGCCCCTTTATCACCTCGACAAGCCCACGTTCTCGCAATTTCTCCATTGCCGAGGAGGCCTCGCCCACACCGGGGAGCAGCACTGCATCGGCCGAAGATATCACCTCGGCACAGCTTGTAACACAATACTCTGCCCCTATTCTCTCTATAGCGTTGCACACCGAGCGCAGATTTCCCGTATCATAATCTACAATCGCTATCATAGTACCCCCTTACTGCTCGGCAGCTCATAGCTGAATGGTTCGCGCTTTATAGCCATACGAAGCGCCCTTGCAAAAGCCTTAAAGAGAGCCTCGGCTATATGATGATTATTCTCGCCCCTGGCAGAAACATACATATTGCAAGACATTGCAGAAGACAACGACTTGAAAAAGTGTTTGAACATCTCGGTAGGGACATCACCCACATATTCGCGAGTGAATGTTACATCCCAATCAAAATCTATGCGACCGCCAAAATCCATCAGCAGCATCGCTCGCGACTCATCCATAGGCAATACAAAGCCGTAACGCCCTATACCTCGTTTGTCGCCAAGCGCTTTCAAGATAGCTTCGCCAAGCACAATGGCAACATCTTCCATTGTATGGTGTTCATCTACATTAAGGTCGCCTGTAACCTTTACCTTCAGCGAAACTCCTGCGTGATGCACTATCTGGTCTATCATATGATTAAGGAAGTTAAGCCCCGTATCTACCGACGATTCCCCTTTTCCATCAAGGTCGATGGTAATTTCAATATCAGTTTCCCTTGTCTTTCGCACAATTGTCACTCGGCGCTCACTGCGACGCAGAAACTCGGCAATCTCGCGCCAGCTATCGGTGACAAGCACGCACACATCTGCATAAGGCAGTGCTGCAAGCTCTTTTTTTCGTTCCTCGTCGGCAGTATAAAGAATTGCTTTTGCACCAAGATTTTTTGCAAGCTCTACGTCGGTCAATCGGTCGCCAATTACAAACGAATAAGCGAGAGCATAGTCTCCACTCATATATTTACCGAACATTCCTGTCCCTGGTTTACGATTAGGGGAGCCATCGGACGGATAGTGATTGTCTATCAGTTGGTCGGCAAACTCAACACCCTCGCCGCGCAAAGTAGTAAGCATCTTGTTGTGTATCATATCGAACCTATCCTGCGGATTGGCATCAGTGCCTAATCCATCCTGGTTGCTCGCAAGAACAAGTTCGTAATCGCCATCGGCAATACGCGATAGTGCGCCTATTACCCCCGGCATAAACTGCAACTGCTCAAGGCTGTCCACCTGCTCGGTTACAGGCGGTTCCCATATTATCGTGCCATCGCGGTCTATAAACAGTACTTTTTTCATTATCTTCATTATTTATCTTATGCCATAATCTGCAATAGACGGTCGTTCTCCTCGGGAGTACCTATCGTTATCCTCAGACACTCCTCACAGCCCTTCACACCCGAACGGTCGCGCACAATAACCTCGGCATTGATTAGTTTATTGTAAACATTCTTTGCATCATCAACCTTTACCAATAGAAAATTTGCATCGGATGGGTATACACTCTTTACGCACTGCATACTCTCCAGTGCCTGAGCCATACGTGAGCGCTCACTCTTTATGTTCTTTATCTGCGTTTCCACATCTCGCGTAAGCAGTTGTGCAGCACGCTCCATTCCTGCAAGATTAATATTATAGGGATATTTTACATTGGCAAACAGTTGCATTATCTGTGGATGGGCAAATGCAAGCCCCAGGCGCAAAGCAGCAAGGCCGTATGCTTTTGAGAGCGTTTGCAGAACTATAAGATTATCATATTCGGCAAGCAGCGTCGTGGCACTCGCCTCGGATGAAAAATCGATATAAGCCTCATCTACAACCAATATACCATCGAAATACTCAAGAATCCAACGCATCTGTTCGATAGAGAAACTATTACCTGTCGGGTTATTGGGCGAGCAGATAAACATCAGTTTTGTATTTTGGTCACAAGCCGAGAGCAATGCCGCTGTAGGCAGAGAAAAATCCTCGCCAAGCTGTACTTCACGTACCTCTACGTCATTTATAGCAGCCGATACACGATACATTCCGTATGTAGGAGCGATTGTCACCACATTATCCACTCGCGGTTCGCAGAATATACGAAAGCAGAGGTCGATAGCCTCATCGCTGCCGTTCCCGATGAACATACTCTGTGGAGCAATGCCTTTTATCTGCGATAAAAGTTCTTTCAGAGTCGTCTGTCGAGGGTCGGGATAGCGATTGTATCCATTATTATAAGGATTCTCATTAGCATCGAGAAAAACCCCGATACCCCCCTTATACTCATCGCGCGCCGTTGAATATGGCGCAAGGTTACGTATATTTTCGCGCACAAGGCGCATTACATTATCAATATCCATAGCAGATTACTCTTTATCGGGTACGTATTTAAGTCGCTCGATTACTGCATTTGCGTGAGCATCGAGTCCCTCGGCCTGTGCCATTGTCACAATAGTTTTTCCAAGTTCTAGAAGCCCCGATGGTGTTGCCGCCTGAAAAGTTATCTTACGCACAAAGCTATCGACATTAACACCACTATGCGAACGTGCCCACCCTGCAGTTGGCAGTGTGTGATTTGTTCCCGAAGCATAGTCACCTGCACTCTCGGGGGTATAATTTCCGACAAAGACACTTCCCGCCGACGTTACACGTGCCGAAACGCCCCAGGGGTCATCGGTAGATATTATAAGATGCTCGGGAGCGTACATATTTACAAAGTCCAATCTGTCATCGGCATCGGAGAGGACTATAATTCTACTATTCTCGAGAGCTTTCTGTGCTATCTCCTTTCGAGGCAGTCTCTGCAACTGTTCGTAGAGTTCAGAGGCTACAGCATCTGCTATTGCACAACTCGAACAGACAAGAATTGTCTGGGAATCGACTCCGTGTTCGGCTTGCGAAAGCAGGTCACTTGCCACAAACGATGGTACAGCCTCATCGTCGGCAAGCACAAGCACCTCGGAGGGACCTGCCGGCATATCAATTGCCACCTTCGTCGATAGCAGTTCCTTTGCCTTTGTGACATACCTGTTACCCGGACCGAAGATTTTATCCACTGCAGGGATTGTCTCGGTTCCGTATGCCATTGCCGCTATCGCCTGTGCACCACCCACCTTAAATATTCGCTCTACCCCACACACCGCCGCAGCAAAAAGTACCGCAGGCGCCACTTTGCCATTTTTATCGGCAGGGGTACACATTACAATCTCTTTGCAACTGGCCACCTTAGCAGGAATAGCCAGCATCAGCACCGTCGAGAAGAGAGGCGCTGTTCCTCCAGGAACATACAGTCCGACCCTGTTTATGGGCACAGCACGCTGCACGCAAAGCACACCGGGCACTGTCTCGACACGAACAGGGTCGAAACGTTGCGCCATATGAAACTTTGTTATATTATTGGCAGCCTTTGCTATTGCCTCGCGCAGTTCTTGCGACACAAGCGTATAAGCCTCCCGACGCTCCTCGGGTGTAACTTCGATTGCCGAAAGTTCTAACTTATCTATCAGTTTTGATAGCGAGCGTATGGCGCTGTCGCCGTCACATTCTACCTGAGCTATAATCTCTCTTACACGCTCGGCAACTTGTGCATCGTCGGCAAGAGTTCGACGGCACAACTGTTGCCATTCGGTTCTTACGGGTTCTATATATTTTTTATCATACAATCAATCCATTATAAAACGATTTTCTCTAGTGCAAGGACAAGAATACCCTCGGCACCAATTGCCTTTAAT
>JAGCKB010000128.1 GCA_017647725.1 Bacteroidaceae bacterium | reverse complement strand
GCGCGTCTTTTCGCAGCACTCATTGTGGCGGGATGTAACAGCGCATAATGTTCGTCGCTGCGTGTTTCGTGACGCAACAGATAGCGGTCGGCTCCTGCCGCGCGCATTGCACGATACCCTTCGGTGCTGCGCTCGCCTACCGACAGCGTAACAGCCTTGTCGGGGAACATCTTCTTTATCGAGCGTACAACATCAACTATCCAAGCATCGTTCTGTTTGACATCCTCGCCACCCTGCAACACAAAAGTATTGAAGCCCAAAGCAGCCCCTTCGCGACAGCAGTCGAGAATCTCCTCTTTTGTAAGGCGATAGCGCAATGCCTCGCGGTTGCTGCACCTTAGTCCGCAATAGTTGCAGTTATTACGGCAATAGGAACTAATCTCAATGAGACCACGCACAAAAACACCCTTACCAAAATTCTCGGTTGCAATGCGCGAAGCCTCACTGCGCAATAAATCGGCGACATCGGGAGCAGTACCCTCAGAGAGCAAGCGACGCCAGTTGTCGCGACTCAATGGAGCCCCGCCAACAACTCTATCCAATATATTACGCAAATATTCCTTATCCATATAACTATATTCCGAACAGCAAATACTGTTTCAAAAGTACAAATTTGCAAAAAAATGAGTAATTGAGACGCACATTAGAGCAATTATTTAATGTCGAACCGAAATATTTATAGATTCATAATATAATTTAGTTTTTTTTATCTATTTTTTCAGTTAACGGCGAATATACCGAAGACAGAGTAACGTATCTTTGCAGCCAATAGTAAACAATCGACAAAACCAAACTTTAATACAACTATGGCATACAACAACAATGTAATGTTCGTGAGATACCAACTCCTCTCGAAGTTGGTAAAAATGTGGAAACAAGATGAGCTGTTGGGTAACATCGACAAAATGCTTTTGGAGATGTATCCTCGCAAACGTAACCCTAAGGGACGTTGCTGCGTATACAAAGAGCGCGCCGTAATGAAATACAAGACAATGGCAATGCTTGGATTTGATATGAGCGACGAGGTTGACGAGGGCGAGCGTCTGAGCAGCTACGTACAGCGTATGTACGACCGCGATATGCCCGACGACAAGCGAGGCATCCTGAGCGTAATGGACGAGGCCTGCTCATCGTGTGTAAAGATTAACTACGAGATTACACATTTGTGTCGCGGTTGCGTTGCACGTCCCTGCTACACAAACTGCCCCAAGGACGCCATCACATACGACCGCGAAGGAAAAGCACACATCGACCACGACAAATGTATCAGCTGTGGTAAATGTCATCAGTCGTGCCCCTACCACGCGATTGTTTATATGCCCGTTCCCTGCGAAGAGGCTTGCCCCGTAAAGGCAATCTCGAAAGACGAGTATGGTATTGAGCACATCGACCCCGAGAAGTGTATCTACTGCGGTAAGTGTCTTAACGCTTGTCCTTTTGGTGCCATCTTCGACCAATGTACAGTTTTCGATGTTCTCAAGCGCATCAAGGCCGGCAAGAAGGTGATTGCTATGGTTGCTCCCGCAGTGCTTGCACAGTTTGGCAAGCCCATCGAACAGGTTTACGGTGCACTGAAAGCACTTGGCTTTGCCGATGTTATTGAGGTAGCCGTTGGCGCCGAGGAGACAACACGTCGCGAGTCGGCCGAGTTTGTCGAGCGCATGGAAGAGGGCGAGCCCTTTATGACAACAAGCTGCTGCCCCGCATACGTTAACCTTGCACGCAAGCACATACCCGACCTTGTTAAATATGTATCGACAACAGCATCGCCTATGGTATATACCTCGCAGTATGCACGCGAGAAGCACCCCGACGGTATAAACGTATTCATCGCACCTTGTGCATCAAAGAAAGCCGAGTGCCGCGAATATGACACAGTAGACTTTGTCCTCACATTCCGCGAAGTTGAAGCAGTATTGGAGGGTATGGAGATTAGCATCGATGGTTGCGCCCCCTACACTCCCGACGAGACAGCCGGCAAGGATGCTCACGGATTTGCAAAGACAGGCGGTGTATTCACAGCTGTTCAGAATCACTTAGGCGCCACCGACCTTCAAGGTCTTGTCATTGCCGACCTTAACAAAAAGAACATTGCACTGCTCAAGGCATACGCAAAGACAGGTAAGTGCCCCGGTAAGATGGTCGAGGTAATGTCGTGTCCCGGCGGATGTATCACAGGCCCCTGCGCTTGCTCGGAGAATGGCGAGGCTAACCGCCGCTTCGATGCCGAGATAAAGAAGAAATAAGTTCCTCGAAGAGAAGAACGAATAGAGATTGTTGTCCCTGCTGCAAGTAATTACAGCAGGGACAACTGCTATTATTATTGGTGTCCGGTAAAACTTTTCAGTCTCTCATTTAGGCTTATTTGCTAAATTCAGCCTTTCATTGTTATTTTTCTCCTACTTTTCGTGCTGACGAAAAGTAGGAGAAAGGCCCGCTATGCGCCCTTAAAATATAAATAAACATACAATTTTTGCTCTATAAAAAACTTGACGATATAAATTTAAACAGCTTCTTAATATAAACTACTTATAATATTTTGGTTGAGAAAAAATAATTGACTATCTTCGCAAAGATAAATACGAATAAGCCTCTAAATTAACAGAACATACACGTTAAATGATTGAACGACATATAGTT
>JAGCKB010000127.1 GCA_017647725.1 Bacteroidaceae bacterium | reverse complement strand
TTTCAATCGGCATCGAGTAGTGAGTGGTACGATACGTTGCAGCGCTCATCGCTTACGCCACCCGATTGGGTGTTTCCCGTTGCGTGGACAATCCTGTATATTCTTATGGGTATCTCGGTGGGTGTTCTGCGTGGTGTGCGCTCTATATTTACCCGACTGCTGAATATTGTCTTTGTGCTTCAGCTTATTCTGAATTTCTTTTGGACGTTCCTCTTCTTTTATTCCGAGAGTCCCTTTCTTGCGCTTATAGATATTATGTTGCTCGATATTGCTGTACTCGTATATTTTGCCGGGGCTTTTGTAGTTTATCGCCCATCGGCTTGGCTGTTTCTTCCCTATCTGTTGTGGTTGGCCTTTGCAAGCTATCTTAATTGGTATGTAGTAATGTATAATGTGTAAGTATGTGGATAAAAAAGAGGCATCTTAACAAGACGCCTCTTTCATCTTTCTTAGCAACTCTTTTTGCTGTTCGTTTAGCGTGGGGAGAGTCAGTTTCAGCGAGACGAAAAGATCGCCTCTCTTCTCTTCGTCTTTGTAATGTGGAAATCCTTTTCCTTTTAGTCGCAGCTTGGCATCGGGTTGTGTACCGGGTTTTATGTGCATACGTACGCTGCTGTCGAGTGTTGGTACTGTCAGTTCTCCTCCAAGCAACAGTGTGTATAGGTCTATTGGCAGGGTGGTGTGCAGGTCGTCACCTGTACGTGTGAATCGTTGGTCGGGCTCTATGCGGAAGGTTATGTATAGGTCGCCGCGTGTGCCGCCTTGTGGTGCGTTGCCGCCCTGTCCTTTAAGACGTATTTTCTGTCCGTCGGCAATGCCGGCAGGGATTGTAAGACGTATGCTGTTGCCGTTTATGTTTATAACTCTCTTATGGGTCTGTGATGCCTCGCTCAGTGTTAGTGAAAGCTCGGTCTGCAGGTCCTGTCCTTGACGTGGGGCACTGCTAAATCCGCCGAAGCCGCGACCACCAAATAGATTTTCGAAAAAATCGCTGAACTGACTGCTGTTTCCTGCGCTGCGACTGAAATCGCCAAAGCCGCCAAAACCTCCAAAGTCGTAACCGCCGTATTGTTGTCGTTGTGCCTCGAACTCCTCGGCGTGGCGCCAATTCTCGCCATATTCGTCATATTTCTTGCGCTTCTCGGGGTCGCTGAGCACTTCGTTAGCCTCGTTTATCTGTTGGAAACGCTCTTTTGCATCGGCATCGGTGCTGTTGACGTCGGGGTGATATTTCTTAGCCAATTTACGATAGGCTTTGCGTATATCCTGTTGTGTAGCGCTCTTGTCTACTCCCAATACTTTGTAGTAATCGATGAATGCCATAATGTATAGTTTTAATCTATATGATAAACAACAAATAGTGTGCCAAAGTGGTTGCGATGTCTATTTTGTCGCAATATTAAAGGTCGTTTAGAATTAAATAAAGTGAAAATCTTGGTGTAAATGGCATAAATAGAGTATATTCGCGCTCAAAATATATATTACAGACAAAATAATCAGGCGTATGAAAAACTTTTTTAAACTAATGATTCTGCCTTTCTGTCTTTTGGCAGTGGCTTGCAGCAGCGACGATGAGGGATATAATGCCGATACTGCTATTACTCCTTACAACCCTATGTCCGAGAACTATAAAACTGTTAAAGGGATAAAGATGAGTGTTACCGACAGTAAGGGTGAGCATACTTGGAGTTATAAATTCAACTACGACGCTCAGCGACGCATTAAATCTATCGATGGCGAGATTTCTACCTATCAGTTAAGAAATAATACCCGATGGTATAAACTGAATATTAAATCTACAACCGAGTATCAGTTTATAGATAAGAAACTCGGTGTCATTTATAATGCTTCATTGGAGTATCCTACTTATCCCGATTGGAATACTACTAAGGGTTATCGTCTGCCGGGTGAGTTTAATGATAAAGGTGCTCTGGTACATTTTGGTACATTCGATTGTGAGTATTCGGGAAATACTCTTACAAAGGCTTACGTCGATAATGGCCGAGTGTATTCGTTGCAGCACGACCGTTACGGCAATCTCACCGGCTATATGTGCGAGTCGGGCGATACTCTTATCAACAGACTGAATAGTTTTGAATATTCGCAGATAAACAACAAAACTAATATCGACTTCTCGGGATTCTTGGGCTATTGGGTTCCCGAGCGCGAGATTTATGACAATGATAATTGGTTATATGCTTTCTGCCATCTTGCAGCATTTGATATGTTGGGCGCTCGCAGTCTGCATCTGCCCGATGCCGAGTGGGTTACCGATGCAGCAGGCTGTCCGGTGTCGTGTGTGCTGCCTTCGGGACTTAAATTGACGGTAGAATATTAAGATGCTGTTTAAATAACTCCGGAATAAAATTCAAGACAGTTTCTAATAGCTGAAGCAATAGTTTTTTTATTCAATCTCATAGCAAAAATGCTGACCCGTTTATGTTATCTACGGGTCAGCATTTTTTTTATTTTATTTGCATATGTAATCTAAATACTCTTGTATTGCCTTCTGACATACCGGGCAGAAATCGCGCAACTGATTCATCATACATTGCGGGGTGGGGCGATAGATGCCTTTCTCTAAATATCCGCCACCCTCGTAGGCTCCTAATACAAGATTCTCTTGGAGCTCACTGAGCATAGACTGGTCGAAAGGCGTGGGGATAGGGGTGTTCTTGTCTATCATACTCTTCCATTTGCTCTCGAAATTCACAAAGGTGGTGAGGTTGGGCTCCCACGGCTCTTTTCCTTTGGGGTAGAGGGCGCTGACGGTATTTCCTACCTCGACATATTCGTCGCCAAGACCCATAAGCGAGTGTCCGAACTCGTGAACATACACCTCGCCCGTGCGGCCTGTCTTACCTGCCGAACCAAGGCCATAGAAATTATAAATACCTCCGCCACCGTATTTGTCGGTATTTGTAAGAATGAAAATGCTCTCGTAGGGGGCGCAGGCTGCAAGGTCGCGAACACGTTGGAAATCCTCGACCATTTGATAGCGCTCGCTGCCAAATGTGAAGAAACGTGAACCGAGGATGGTGTTTACCCATTTGCCGTGTCCCGGCTCGCTTATTCCCGACTGGGGCGAGGGGGCCCACACTGCGCGTATGTTTATGCGGTGGCGGTTGTTATCGAATGGCGAGTAGCTGAAAAGAGCATTGCTCCACATAAGGCATGAGGCGAGGAATTTATCTTTCTCGACGGCAGTGAATCCATCGGGCAACAGTACAATGTCAAGGCTGTTTTCTATGGCTCCTCCAATGTGTATGTCAATATTTTCGTGTGCAGCACTAAAGGGACGTATGTTGTAGTCTTTTACGCTGATGCTGTGTGAGTGAAGCATTTCCATCTTCTTTGTCTTTTGGTTGCGAGCGTAAATCTCTATGCGGAAATTTTCTTTTGGCTCGGGGAAAATCACACCCTCGGGATAGGAACGGCTCACTCTGGCAGCCTCCTCAGTGGTCTGCCACTCATTGAACAGGGTGCAGTAGTTGTTCTTGTATATAGTCTTTCCGCTCTTCTCGTCAACGATGCGGAAATGCTGCTCGCCATACTCGAATGGGTTTATAAGGGCTTGTCTTGAACCTGCCCACTTGCCTTCACGCTTTACGGCGTCGAATGTGTAGTACTCCTGTGTGCTGTTTCCTCCGTGATGAAAATCGTAACGAAGGGTAGCTCCTGTGAAATACTCGTCAAAAATAACCTCTTTTGTAATGTCTCGGGTGCTGTTTTTAGTGCTTGCACACGATGCAAACAGTGCCAACACAAATAGTGCCGATATTGCCAATTTTTTCATTGTCTTTGATGTTTTTATTTTTATAACTGCGAAGTTAAGAAACTTTGCGTTAATAATAGCAAAAAACTCTCTTTTAAAGTTTATACATTGCGGTTTTATTCTTAATTTTGCAAAGTTTAGACAATTTAATGAATATTATCAACTTATAAAAATTATTGAAATGAAAAAATTTATTGTATTTGGATTGAGTCTTTGCTTTGCTTTGTCTTTCAGCTCGTGCAAGACATCAAAAGAGAGTGCCTACAAAACAGCATACGACCAGGCTAAACAGCAGGAATTGGTGCAGGGTGAGAGTCAGGTAGCCGAGCCTATTGAGATTGCTCCTGTTACAACATCAACATCTAACACATCAAACAATGCTCCCGTTGATATGTCTTATCGCGAGGAGAAGGTTGTGCTAGCATCGGGTGAGCAGGGTGTTCTTAAGGCATTCAGCGTTGTATGTGGCAGCTTTGCTTCAAAGACAAATGCAGATGCTCTTAAAGCGATGCTTGTTGGCGAGGGCTACAGCGCTCTTGTAGTTCAGAATCCTGCAACAGGAATGTATCGTGTTGTTTGTGCTTCTTACGATGATAAGGCACGTGCTGCCGAGGCTCGCGACCAGTTCAAGGCAAGCCATCCTACCGATGCCGATTTCCAGAAATCTTGGTTGCTTTACAATAAATAATTTGAATCGACCGCAGGTGGTTGATTGGTTATAATAATCTTTCTCCTTGAAAAAGTTGCGAGGAGAAATATGAAATATTTAGGCGGGCTGTTAATTGTATGATTAAAATTAGACAATATAATATCAGCCTGTCTTTAATTGCTTTTTATAAATAACCCTTTCTCTCCAATAGTATAACTATTAATATCGTATGAAAAATATTGGGGTATAACAGATGTATAATATGAGATATAATATTGTTTGTGTAGCAGATGAAAATTACGCTCAACACGCAGCGGTAATGCTTGCATCTCTATTTGAAACAAATAGAGACAAGGCATTCAATATTTATTTTATGACATATTCATTATCAGATGAAAGTAAAAAGCGTATTGAAGCAGTATGTCAAAAAAACAAAGGCTATTTACATTTCATAGAGGATGAATATAAACAAGTCAATGACTTTAAGGTTGGACAATGGAACAGCATTATGTACCTAAAGTTGCTGACTCCTGAATATCTTCCAAAAGAGGTTGATAGATACCTCTTTCTTGATGTCGATATGATTATTAACTCTGATATAACCGAATTATATAATTATTCATTGGGGGATAGTGTCGTAGCTGCTTGTGAAGATATTCCCGACTGCATATTGCACAAGAAACGCTTGAATATGCCTCAAGAGTGTGCGTATGTAAATTCAGGTGTTATGGTAGTCAATCTTAAAAAATGGAGAGCAAAAGATGAGACCTGGATCGATTGTATGGCAAGAGAACAGGTCGATTTTACAAATGACCAGGATGTAATTGCAATGTATTTTAAAGGTGAGATATCGCTTTTGCCAATTAAATGGAATATGGTAACCTTCTATTATATGAGACGACCTAAGATTTTTGAGAAGTATATCGACACTCTTGAATATGATAAGAAGCACCCGGCAATTATTCATTTTCCGTGTCCCATAAAACCTTGGTTTAAAGATTGCAGACATCCTTTTGCGGGAATGTATAGGAAATATCTTAGAAAGACAGCTTGGCAAGATTATGAGTTTCCTTATTTCGAGCAACTCTCAAAATGGGGAAGATTTAAAAAAAATGTACGTAATGCGTTGAATGAAATAGGTGTAATAAAAGACGAGATGTTCTTAATTAGATAAAAGTGATGAGTGAAAAATATAGCAATAAAGGTCTTAACCGAATGCTCACTAAGCTATTCAATATGTATACTGAATTATTCAGCAGGCATATTGTAGTGAATGCTTTTATCTATTATAACAAAGGTAAAATCTTATCGCGCAATTGGGGCGACGACATAAACTATCATTTTCTTAAAAAGTTGTTCCGACGCAATATTGTCTGCTATGA
>JAGCKB010000126.1 GCA_017647725.1 Bacteroidaceae bacterium | reverse complement strand
TTTTTCTCATCTTCATCCTTAAACGACTCAATGATCATACGTCCACCCAAAAAGGCGAGGATGGCAAAAGCAATCCAATGGTCGACACTCTCTATAAGATGGCGGCAGTAATCGGTTCCCACCCATCCGATGACTGGATTAACTGCCTGGAACAGTCCAAAGGAGAGAGCCATAAGCAGCATAGGACGCCACTTAATGCGTTTAAGAATCACTCCGGACGCAATAGAGACAGCAAAGCAATCCATCGCCAAGGCAAAAGCCAAAATCCAAGCCTCAATATTACTCATACACAACTATTTAAATACGATAAAAAAGATATCATCTGCAACAAAGATTGCAACAACGAGCGAGATAGGCAAAGTTTACTTTGCTATTTCACAGCGAGTGCAGCCTATTTTCGCGGTCACCGCAAGGATGCAAAAATATACTAATTTTATTGCACTTACAAATTTAATGATTAACTTTGCAGACCTTATTAGAAAAACAGACTTTTTCTCACGCTTGGGGCTATTTGGTTTTGACAGCGGGCAGAAAAGGTACGTAAGCACGCAGTGCCTCGTCTGGTTTGCACTATAATCCGAGCCGTCAACAATTATCTGGCGAAAACAATTATGCTCTCGCTGCTTAATCGAAGTACAGTAGATTAGCTTTATCCCGATACTAGGTGTTGGGACGAGACATCACCCGGACGCAGTTGTTCCGAAGCAATCCGATATGGTGGTGCAGGCAACTCGGGACTAGTCGTTGCAGGCCTCGATGCTGCGGCGAAATTTTAGAGGATAAGGTATATGTTGGTTGTCGCGGTCTTGCATATACTCGAAAATCCTACCGATGACTAAGCGTGTAGAAAGCGTATTGTTTCCTCGTTTGGACGAGGGTTCGACTCCCTTTAGCTCCACCAGTTTATAATATAGAGTGCCGACTAATTGTAAGTCGGCACTCTATATTATAAATATCTACTACTAAAGAATATCCTTCACAGAGAAAAAAGCAAGAAAAGACCAACAAAGAGAAATTTTATTACACCTTTGTTGCATATTACAATATTTTTCACGAAATTCGCACCAAACACAAGTACAAAAGAGTATGGCACTATCAGAATTTATGAACAATATACACTTAAAGAAGGTTCCTCTTCAGGGGTTTGCTACAATTAAATCGTCGTTGCAGCAGTTTGTACAACACGCCTATCAACTGCAGTTCACCTCAATTTTCTGGTGTCACAGCGGCGAGGCACTCTTCACTATCGACGGACAGAAACATCGCTTCACCCCAAATCAGATAATAATATGCCCTCGTGGTTCCAATATCCTGCTACTCGATATTTCGAGTGACTTTTCGGCGCTGCTGCTGGGATTATCCAAACACATCTGGTTGGCAGCACGCAGTAAATTCAGTCCCGAGGAGATGCAAAGCATAGAGCGTCGTCCCTATCGTGGCGGCAACACCTCTTTAGAACAAGAGTTCGTACATAACATCTTCCGTCAGATAGACTTGATGGGTACATTCATTAATGAGGAGCCTGATAATGCCGAGTTCTGTCGAAAGAATGTCATTCTCTCGGTAAACGCCCTACTGCTTTATATGCTTGAGATTAAAAACAAGAACGAGCAGCCCGGCCGAGAAAACATCACCGAAAACAAAGACAAATTGTTCCACAATTTCAGAGTGATGCTTACACAGAAATTTCGCGAAGAACGCTCGGTACAATACTATGCCGATAATCTTAACATCTCGACACGTCACTTGAATGCCATCTGCCAAAGAACATCGGGACAGAATGCCAAAGAGATTATAGACCAATATACCATAATTGAGTTACAGGTAGCGCTTATGTATACCCACAAGAGTTTTCAAGAGCTGGTAAATGATTTTCATTTCCCCGACCAGAGTTACCTTAACCGTTACTTCAAGCGACATACAGGATACTCACTGTCCGAGTTCAGAGCAAATGGCGTAATGGTTGATTGATATAAAAATGCTCCTTGCAAGGAGCATTTTTTACATATTTCCTTTTCAGGCTCGCTAAGATTTATGCATAATATCAAAATCCCTGCCGAATTTTAGGTTGAGCCGAGACCGGGGCTCGACCAGTGGTGATAATAAAAAAATTAGAGAACAACTATGTTGTTCTCTCTTAGTAGCGGGGGAAGGGATCGAACCTCCGGCCTTTGGGTTATGAGCCCAACGAGCTACCACTGCTCCACCCCGCGATGCGGTTTTTAAAACTGATGCAAAGGTAAGGCTTTATTTCTAATCTACCAAATATTTCGACTAGAATTTTAGACTTTTGTCAGAATTCACCCTTTATTTAACCTTTTTTTACTATATAATAATTGCACAAGTGTGTAAAAACTACTAATTTCGCAACAAAATATCCAACTCCACACATCGCCTTATGTCAACGATAGATACAAGAGAGCAACTGATTAAGGTTGCGCGCAAACTTTTTGCACAGAAAGGAATAGACAATATCACAATGAGCGACATTGCAACCGAAGCAAAACGCAGTCGTCGCACTGTGTACACCTATTTTAAAAGCAAAGAGGAACTTCTGGAAGCATCTATCGAGATGGAGGTAAAGAGAATTTCATCGGCAATAACAAAGGTTGCTGTATCAGATCTGCCACCTCACAAGAAAATCATAAAACTGATATTCGTACGTCTGCACGCAACACGCAGCGTTGTAAGACGCAACAGCCGACTGAGCAACGAATATTTCAATAACGCCTGGATTATAGAGCACCTGCGTCGTGAGTTCGATTCAAAGGAGATTGCGCTTTTCCGATCTATAATAGCAGAGGGGAAGATGACGGGGATTTTCGATGTAGAGAGCCCCGACCTTGCAGCCCGCTTCTTGCATTTCTGCCTCAAGGGCATAGAGATTCCCTACATAAACGGCATTGTAAGTAAGAACATCGACGACCATTTTATGAATAGTTTCACCGAGAAGGTAATCCTTAACGCACTTGGAACAAAAGTTACAGAAGAATGAAAGTACTCTACGAGGACAACCATATAATTGTTGTAAACAAGGCAGCCGGAGAGATTGTCCAGGGCGACAAAACCGGCGATGAGTCGCTATGCGACACAATGAAGCAGTATCTTAAAGATAAATACAACAAGCCCGGAAATGTATTTGTAGGCCTCCCCCACCGCCTCGACCGTCCCGTCAGTGGTGTTGTTGTGCTTGCAAAGACAAGCAAGGCACTGGAGAGACTGAACGAAATGTTCCGTACGGGAGCTGTGAAGAAGATATATTGGGCAATCAGCAAGGAGAGCCCCCTGCAACCCGAGGGCGAGCTTCGCGGATGGATACTGCGCAACGAGAGCCGAAACAAAAGTTTTGTCTACAACAAAGAGGTCAAAGGCAGCAAAGAGGCCATACTCGACTATCGCACAATAGCACATTCGCAAAACTACACACTGATAGAGGTTGAATTAAAGACAGGGCGTCACCACCAGATACGTTGTCAGCTATCGGCAATGGGCTGCCCGATAAAGGGCGACCTGAAATATGGTGCCAAACGCTCTAACCCCGACGGCAGCATATCGCTACACGCCCGACGTGTCGAGTTTATTCATCCCGTATCAAAAATACCCCTTTGTATAGAGGCCCCCGTTCCCGACGACCGTCTGTGGCAGAGTTTCGAGCAGAATAACCAATAGGAGACATAAAAACAGTTCCTTTATTCAATCACAGAACAAAGTGGATACCCATTAAAGCGTACTTCAGGGGCATCCACTTTGTTTTTTTACTATCGACAATAGTTATTTTTGCTTTCGTCGGTAATAGAGCACCGAGCTATTTCCTTTTCTAAAAAGTTCGCGTGCTGCACTGCGCACCTCCTCGGGGGTAACATTGCGATACGAAGCAACCTCGTCGAAGAGCGACTCGGCAGAGCCGCGCCACTCGGCAACAGCCAGGTTACCGGCCAGATTCTCGCCAC
>JAGCKB010000125.1 GCA_017647725.1 Bacteroidaceae bacterium | reverse complement strand
TTTTACCACACGTACAGCCTCGTCATCAAGCGCTTTTGAACCAGAACTCTTGGCTATCCGGACATAATCGACATTTCCATCACTCATTACCACAAATTTCACATACGCCTTACCCTGTTCGCCTCTTTTCTCGGCCTCCTTGGGGTACTTTACTTTCGTTGACAGAAATCTCATCAATGCAGGTGTTCCACCGGGATACTCGGCAGCAACCTCGGGTTCCTTAACAACCTCCTTTTCACCCTCGGGAGCACTGACAGAGACCGTTGGTACACCGCCTAATTTAAAGGCAACAGGTAAGGTAAGCTCCGAATTTACATTCTCTCCATTATGTTTGGCAGGTGTCCAGCGAGGCATCGATTTTACCACACGTACAGCCTCGTCATCAAGCGCTTTTGAACCAGAACTCTTGGCTATCCGGACATAATCGACATTTCCATCACTCATTACCACAAATTTCACATACGTTTTACCCTGTTCGCCTCTTTTCTCAGCCTCCTTGGGGTACTTTACTTTCGTTGACAGAAATCTCATCAATGCAGGTGTTCCACCGGGATACTCGGCTGCAACCTCGGGTTCCTTAAGAGCAATGAGTACCTCTGCAACCTCTTTTTCATCTCTTGCAACCTGCACATCAAGGTTACTTATTTCGCCATCAGTAGCAGTGTTTACAATTTTTTCATTACCTTTGTCCTCGGCTTCGCTTTTGGGCGACGAGAAACTGCAGGCGGCAAGAACCGCCAACGGCACAATGTACAATGCTTTTGTACAGCGCCACAAACTTGATTTTTCTTTGTACATCATAGTGATACGTTTTTTGGTTAAACTGTGATTAAAGCTGTTGGCAATTGAGTAGAGCCTTGCGCCAACGGCTTTTTTTATTATAAGCAGCTGATAGCTTTTGGCATCGACGCCGGCTGTCAACACTGCACTATCGGCTTCATATTCGTGTATATCCTTAAGCAAACCTTTCATAATCCAAGCCATTGGATTGAACCACTGAAGAATAATTATAAGGTCGGCAAAGAGAATATCGTAGGAGTGACCACACTGCACGTGAGCATCCTCATGCGTGAGTATTTCGCGTCCGCACTCGTCGAGGTCGGCACGTGAGATTGATACCCAACCAAACCAACTGAAAGGTTTATAATCGGCATTATGCACAATAAGCCGCGCACTGCTACCCACAACATAAGAGGAGATATCGTCCCTTACACCGCTGCGCAGAATAGCCACAATGCGAACATACATATATAGCAGACGCACCACAAGCAGCAGAGCCACAACAGCATACACTATAAGCCCCCACTCCAATGCACCAAGCGAAGTTATATGCTGCCATAGCGTTACTCCATCCTCGGAAACATTATCCGCTACAAGCATTTGTGCCAATGGTTCCTCAATCATTATAGATACCTCGGAATTTACAACTGCATCACCTACGACAAGCTGTTCAATAACAGACGAAAAACGTGCCATCGGAGAATCGATAGAGAAATTCACCGCAGGCAGCACCATTGAAAATGACGCAATGGCAAGCAATAGCCAACGGTTGAAACGATGAAACGTCTCGCCCCTCATAAGCAGCATAAAGAGCGCCACTCCCAACGCAAGCAATATTGCCCATTTAATAAGGTATATAATAGTTGTAGCCATAATGATAACCTACCGACAGATGAAAATGATTACTGTTTTTTAACCTTCTCTATAAGTTCGCGCAACTCATCAAGTGAGATCTTATCATCCTCGACAAGCGACGACACAGCACTGAGATAAGAATTTTTGAAGTATCGTCCTACAACACTCTTTATAGAACGACAACCATACTCCTCCTCACTTATCGCAGCAAAATAGTGATAAGTAGGCCCGTAAGATTTATGCGAAACAAACCCTTTCTCTTCGAGTCCACGCACAATGGTGGAGACAGTATTAAAATGAGGCTTAGGCTCGTCGAAATACTGAATCATCTCCCTTACAAACAATGGGCCACGTTCCCAAAAGATTTTCATTATCTCCTCTTCACGATTGGTTAAACTTTTCATAATATAGAAGCTCGTTAATAAACTATTTCATCTTTTCCTACAACTAAAATAATTAGTTACAGTGCAAAGTAAGGTACTATTTTTATTAAATGCAAATTTTTTGATAAAAATTTTTAGTTTTACAACTATATTTTTTAGTTATACAAAAATCCACTTGCCCTATTACTAAGAAAGAATTTTCAATACTATTGTTTATAATCTCACTTTGAATTATCTTCGCACACACAAAAAATGACAAAAAACGATGCGCAAAATTTTTATA
>JAGCKB010000124.1 GCA_017647725.1 Bacteroidaceae bacterium | reverse complement strand
TCGTCGTTTTTTATATTCAAAAATGCCTGTTTGTTTCTTTTTTGCGGTTACATAGCCCGCTATGCGCCCTTAAAATATAAATAAACATCCAATTTTTGCTCTATAAAAAACTTGACGATATAAATTTAAACAGCTTCTTATTTTTTCAGATTGCAAAGGTATAAAATATTCTCTTTGTAGGCAATCTTATTACTGCTTAAGTACTTTATAGGCGTTTCGGTCGTTGTTATTCTCAATGGTAACGATGTAAATGCCCGATGGGTGGTTGCTCATATTTATCTGTGCACTGTTGCCCGATGCTGTTGCGCGGCATACAACGGCTCCCGATGCTGTTACTACGGCAACGTTACTGCCATCGGATATGTTGCTGCATAGAATACTCTCGCTTGCTGCGTCGTACCATACCTGTACGCCCTCATCGGTGGTGCTCTCTATTGATGTTGCATCGTTTTTGTTCACGATGGATACAGTGTAGCTTTCGCCAAGACTTACCGATTTTGCTTCGAGACGGTCGCCCGATACTACAATGTATTTTACTCCATTTTCGGCAGCCGACTGTGTCCAGGCGAGTGAGAACTTGTCGCCTCTCTTGGTAATCATATAGGTGTTCCAATCGCTGTAGTACTGGTTGGTTCCAAAGACACCATATTCGTTCAGATAGCGTTTGTCGGCACCGCTTACAATCTTATAGCAGCTCTTTCCGCTTGCATCGGTTGTTATTATCCACTCCTGCGGTTTGCCTACCTTCTTTATCTGCTTGAATGTGGGTGTTCCGCCTGAACCATTGATATTTGTATTGGTGAGGTATTTGTCGCCCGACATAATATAATAGGTGTCACCGCTTACGATAGAGGGTTGTTCCTTGTCGCTTCCCAATGCTACAATATCGAAGATATATTTGTCGGGGATATTCACGTTTGATGAACCTGTTGATACGCGTGTGGCATTTGCTGTCCAGAATTTATCGCCTGCACTGCCGGCATTCTGAATTGCGAACTTGCCGTTTGCCAGCAACTGAATGTTATAAGAGTGCCATGCTGCCTCATAGGGGTTGGTCTCATCGCTGACGGTGAAAGCACCCTTCTCGTTCAGATAGCGGTTGTCCTCGAGGTTGACAATTTTATAACGTCCTGTGGCTGCATCAAGGGTTATCTTCCACTCCTGACGCTGGGGACGTATGGTGTCCTTGCCTGTGACAAATTGGGGTACGCTTGCCGATACGCGTGGACGTGTGTTCGAGAGGTACTTTCCATTGTACATAATGTAGTATGTGCCATTCTCCAATACCTGTGCGGGGAATACGTCGGTACGGTAATCGTAGTTCTCTTTATATTCGCTTACAAGCTCGCCTATCTTCTCTTTTACGAATGGCTCGACGTGTACTGTTCCAACAACGGGTGATGCCATCTTAAGCGTTCCGCTAAAGTCGCGTGAACGGATGGCTGACTGCGCATCGGTGTATTCTTGATACTTAAGATAGTTTTCGATAAATGCCTCGGGTGCCTCCTCGACAATGGCTTTGTTCATCGCGATGATGCTTGCGCCTCGCTGTCCCAACAGTTTCATTACATTCAGCCAGGGGGTAATCTCCTCGACCAGTTCGCGTGCCTCGCTGCTTGCAAGGAGAATATCGGCCGACTCAATCATCTTGTCGAACTGTGCACCTACCGCTGCGTATGCTCCTATGCGGTCGCCGGCAGCTATAAGTTTTTTGTATTCGTTCTTGGCCTGTGCAAACTCGGGTGACTCGTCGGTGCGGCGCAGTCCGTGTGTGTTTACTCCTAAGTCGATATTATTCTCGCAGAAGAATTTGAATGCTGCACGGTTCTGTGGCATAAGATATTTAATAGCCTCTTCCCACGACTCGTCGGCATCATATTCACTCATATTCCAGTTGTACTCTCCGATGCTGAATAGCGATACTTTAGAGGCTTCGGCATACTCCATCGGGTTGGCTGTGAATCCCGATAGCATATCGGCAATGTCAAGGTCGTTACCCCAGGTGGGACCCATAAGCAGGTGGTTGATACAGTAGTCTGTTACGGGGTAGTTGAGCCAGATGAATGCCTTACGGCTGATTTGGTTGTTAATCCAGGTCATGTCGGCTTTGTTAATCATATCTACCACGCTGTTACCTGTCCACATTATGCGCACCTCCTTGTTCATTGTGGTACCCAATGTGGTGAGATAGTCGCCGCTTGACCAGCCTTTGTTATATTGTGTAGGGCAGATGATGCAGGGTTTTACATCGTCATAAGCTGCGTTCAGCTCCTCGGTAATGTAGTTCATAAGCTCGGCCTGTTTGTCACCGCGTGTGCCCTCGCCGCCCCAAACGTCGTCGAAGAAGACTGCAAATGTGCGCACGCCGAGGTCGTACATCGCTTTCAGTTTGTTTACGATGTTACGACGGTCGGTGTCGTTCCACTGAATGTCGTTACCCGGGTGTATGGCCCACACAAAGTCTACCTTGTTGGCTTTGGCTGCGTTTACATATTGTGTGATTTTCTTGCCTTGTGCGGCAGGGTATTTCTCGCGCCATTTGTCCTTGTGGTAGACGTCGTCTTTGGGTCCGTAAATATATACGTTCATTTTCTGACGGCCGAACATCTCGAAGAAACTCATGCGGTTAGCCTCGCTATAGGGGTTGCCATAGTAGCCCTCTACAAGACCGCGCTCGGGTACGTCGGGGTAGTCGGTTACGGTAACCTGCATCACTTGGGGCTGCGATGCTATCTGAATGTAGCTTTGCACGCCGTAGAATGTTCCCGATCCGTCGTTTCCGGCAATAATGACTTTGTCGCTCTGTACGCTAAGGTAATAACCCTCACTCTTTTGGGGGATGAGGCTCTCGTACTCGGCTACCGAAACGTCGCCTCTTTCGCCGATGATTAGCTGTATATTACCGCCTTCGGTTGTGAAATTCTCTTTTAAGAGGCGGATGGCATCGCTGTCGGCTTCGGTCTCGCAAACAATGGTGTATGCCACGTTGTTGTCAAATGCTTTCTCTTCGCCCCACTTTATGCTCTGTGGGATGGGCGATATTCTCACACTCTGTGCTACTGCCGA
>JAGCKB010000123.1 GCA_017647725.1 Bacteroidaceae bacterium | reverse complement strand
GCATTACTGCTACAATCATTAAACCAAAAAGTCTTAGAGTCTTCATAATTGTACAATTAAATTACGACAAAATTACTTGTTATATATGTGTTATCTCATAAAATATCAACAATCGGCAGTCTGAATATCATTATCATCAATGGGTTCAGCAACGGCTGCAGGAGCAGGCTCAACAACAGCTGCAACAGCAGGCTCAACAACGGCTGCAACAGCAGGCTCAACAACCGCTGCAGGAGCAGGCTCAACAACGGCTGCAGGAGCAGGTTCGACAACGGCTGCAGAAGCAGGTTCAGCAACGGCTGCAGGAGCAGGTTCGATAACGGCTGCAGGAGCAGGTTCGGCAACCGCTGCAACAGCAACAGCAGCTTCGACAGCAGGAGCAATAGGAGCTGTGACCTCAACAGCAGTCGATTCTGCAACAGTAGTTTGTATCCCCCCTTTATCAATGCTTAAGCGCCCACCGGCACATCTGAACTCAAACGCAGGATAAGCAGTGAGCCACTGCTCGTTATGTGTAATCATAAGCACCGCCGTACCCTCCTCTTTGCATATACGGTGTAACAGTTTCATAATCTTGTGTCCAGTCTCATTATCAAGATTACCCGTCGGCTCATCGGCAAGCAACAATTTAGGATGGTTAAGAATGGCTCTTGCAATAACCACACGCTGTTGCTCGCCACCCGATAGCTCGTGCGGCATCTTGTACCCCTTTGAAGCAAGCTCTACAAGCTCAAGAACTTCTATGATGCGCGACTCACGCTCTTTTTTCTTTTTCCATCCCGTACAGCGCAACACAAAATCGAGATTATCGTGCACATTTCTATCGGTAAGCAACTGAAAATCCTGAAAAACAATACCAATCTGCTTACGTAACTGCTGTAATTTACTGCGACGAATCTTACGCATATCATATTTATCGAACAGCACAGCATCGCCACCGTGAACAGCTACCTCACCATATAAGGTCTTAATAAGAGATGATTTTCCCGAGCCGACAGCGCCTACAAGATATACAAATTCTCCCTCATTAAGAGTAAATGTCACACCCTCCAGAATAATTTTTGAGTCGATGTGAATATCAACATTTTTATAATTTATAATGGGCATATTTCCTACAATACATTATTTTTTGCGAAGATATTGATTTTTTTCAATAAACAGATAAAGGAACAATAGAAAGTTTTTCTATTGTAAAGTTTACACAATGAAAACAATAATTAGCTGTAATTATTAACAGTAATTATAAGAAGCTGTTTAAATTTATATCGTCAAGTTTTTTATAGAGCAAAAATTGGATGTTTATTTATATTTTACGGGCGCATAGCGGGCTATGTAACCGCAAAAAAGAGACAAACAGGCATTTTTGAATATAAAAAACGACGAAACCGTCAGCTTCTATATGAATATTGTTTTTAGAAATTTAAACGGCTTCTAAACATTCAGCATCTTTTATAAAAAGAAAATCCCCATAAGTTCTAAAAAAAATTGTATTTTTGCAGACTAAAGCATGCAACAGAAAGAATAATGGCAACAACATATACCTCTATATTATTTTCAAAAGCGCCCAAATATCTTCTCGAAAAGAGAAATCAGATGATTATGGTACTTTTCGTTTCGATATTTGCGATTGTATTTATAAATGTATTCAAGCCTTTTGAGTCGAGCCAATGGATAACAGCACGCGGTTTCAGTGAAACAATGTATTTTGTATGGTCATCCATTCTGGTACTATTGGGAATGACAGTAGTAGCAATAAGCCGCATCATAATGTATAAATACTCACAAAAGCCCACGCATAAGATAACCATAATGAAATATGCTATCTGGGTCTTTATAGAGCTTCTACTGCTTGCAGGTGCCTTTACTATACTTGCGATAATAACAAGCCGCCGAGGAAACATAAATCTGAACTCACTCGACCCGATTGTAATATACACTCAGGCGATGCAAAATACAGTATTCATTCTGTTTATCCCCTATCTCATAAGCATATTATTCTTCTCGTACCAAGAGAAAACCGCCAAGCTTAAAGAACTTATGAACGAGAGCATTGGTAATAAATCAACCTCGCTCATATCGTTCCGCGACGAGCGTGGAGTGCTCCAGCTATCGGTAGCAAAAGAGAACCTTTTATATATCGAGTCGGCCGACAACTATATTTGTATATGGTACATAAAAAATGACGTACTTAAGAAACAGCTTATGCGAATAACAATGCGCGACATCAGCGAGCAGCTTGCCGACACAAATATTGTACGCTGCCACCGCTCTTATATGGTAAACCTCGACCTTGTAAAGGTTATGCGTCGCGAGAAGGAGAACCTTTTCTTAGAGCTTGGTTACCCCAATATCAAAGAGATTCCTATTTCAAAAACATACGGCGAACAAGTTCTGCGCCGACTAATGCCAATATCATAATACAAACAAAAACAGCACTATGAAAAATATTGCAATTTTCGCATCGGGAAGCGGCTCAAATGCCGAGAATATCGCCAACTACTTTGCAGGCTCAAGCTACGCACAAGTATCGTTAATTGTAGCAAACAATCCCAACGCCTACGTTCTTGAGCGCGCAAAAAAGCTGAATATAGAGTCACTCACAGTAACAAAGGCCGAGTTTATGGCAGCCGACAGCCTCATCGAGGAGCTTAAGAAGCGCGACATCGACTTTATCGTCCTTGCCGGTTTCCTGCTCCTTGTCCCACAGAAATTCATCGAGGCCTACCCCGGACGCATCGTGAACATACACCCTGCCCTGCTCCCCAAGCACGGCGGCAAAGGGATGTATGGCGACCGCGTACACCAGGCAGTTGTCGAGGCTGGCGACACCGAGAGCGGCATCACAATACACCTTATTGACGTTGACTACGACAAAGGACCAACATTCTTCCAGGCAACCTGCCCCGTACTACCCACCGACACTCCCGACGACGTTCCCACTAAAGTACACGCCCGGGAATACAAACATTTCCCCCACGTAATAGAAGAGATTCTTCACACACTCGATTAAGACACAACAATCCCCTCAAAAAAAAGAATTTTTTGAGGGGATTGTTATTCTACAAAATCCACGACTTATTTTTTATCTACATTCCCTCTATTCCTCTCCCTTAAATTCTTTTGTATCTCATCATACTCCTTTTCGTCAATATATCTCCAATTATAGATAAACTCCTCGGTCATATCCTTTACGATATAAAATTTTTGACATAAAAATTTCCCCAAGCCTCTTTAAAGAAGCCTGGGGAAATTTTCTAATATTAAGCATCCAACAGG
>JAGCKB010000122.1 GCA_017647725.1 Bacteroidaceae bacterium | reverse complement strand
TCTATTGCAGCCGAAAAGTAATTTTGCATATTGCATAGTGTGGCAAGTGTGTCGGCAATGAATATTCCATTGCTGCGACGGGTAGCGCTGTCGACCTCTAGTATGGCGATGATATTGGCATTGCTCTTTTTAATTACCTCGGCGGTGCGCTGTATGTCGAGAATGTTATCTATTCCTCGGCAGTTTCTTATGTTGTAGCTCATTATGCGCAGGGTCTCCTGCGCAGTAGCCGCTGTAGCAGTGAATAGCAAAGCAAAAAATAGCGCAAAAGCTCTATTCATGGTGGTAGGGTAGGTGGTTTATGATGGTGTAGGCGCGATAGAGCTGCTCGACAAAGAGCAGGCGTATCATCTGGTGCGAGAAGGTCATACGCGAGAGTGACAGCTTCTCGTTGGCAGCCGAATATACCTTTTGCGAGAATCCGTAAGGCCCTCCCACGACAAAGACAAGGCGACGTGTCGAGATATTCTGTTTGTGCTCTATCCAGGCGGCAAACTCGGTACTGCGAAATTCGCGGCCCCCTTCGTCAAGGAGTACAATGTGGTCGCCGGGTGCAAAAGACTTTAGAATGAGTTCGCCCTCTTGCTCTTTCTGCTGTGCCTCGCTAAGTTTGCGGGCATTTTTCAGTTCTGGGATTACTTCGGTGTCGAACTGTGTAAAGTGGCTCAGTCGCTTTACATAATCGGCAATTCCTGCGGTGATGTTGTTATCGACGGTGCGACCAACAACCAAAAGGGTTATTCTCATATTCGTTACGTCTTTTATTTGCGATGCGAAGATAGGAAAAAAGTGTAATTGTGTTTGCTTTGGTGCTCATATTTATTTATCTTCGCAGGTAAATTAGATAATTTTTAATTGATACTACTATGGATATTAAGGACGAACTTATTGAAAGACTTATCGATTTATCATTTGCCGAGGATATTGGCGATGGCGACCACACTACGCTCTCATCTATCCCTGCCGATGCTATGGGTAAAAATATGCTCCTTATAAAGGAGGATGGCGTGCTTGCCGGTGTTGATATGGCTTTGCGTATATTCCACCGTTTCGACCCTACATTGCAGGTCGAGGTGCTCATCAATGATGGCGCCGAGGTTAAGAAAGGCGATATTGCAATGTATGTAACAGGTAGCGTGCGCTCGCTGTTGCAGACCGAGCGCCTTATGCTGAATGTAATGCAGCGTATGAGTGGTATCGCTACAATGACTCGTCGTTATGTGCGTCAGCTCGAGGGTACAAATACTCGTGTCCTGGATACAAGAAAGACTACTCCGGGAATGCGTATTATGGAGAAAGAGGCAGTGCGCATTGGTGGTGGTACCAACCATCGCATCGGACTCTTCGATATGATTCTCTTGAAAGACAATCACGTTGACTTTGCCGGCGGAATACAAAAGGCTATTTTGCGAGCTCAGGAGTATTGCAAGGAGAAGGGTAAAGACTTGAAGATTGAGATTGAGGTGCGTAGCCTCGATGAGTTGCAACAGGTTCTCGATCTTGGTGGTGTTCAGCGTATTATGTTCGATAACTTCACTCCCGAGGTTACTCGTAAGGCTGTTGAGATGGTTGCCGGACGTTACGAGACCGAGTCGTCGGGTGGTATCACTTTCGATACTCTGCGCGACTATGCTCTGTGTGGTGTCGACTTTATCTCGGTGGGCGCGCTCACACACTCGGTTAAGGGCCTGGATATGAGTTTCAAGGCTGTAAAGTAATAAAATAGAGAAGGTGACCCCGAAAAGTTTATTTTTTTGTATAACCGGGTTGGTAGGGTTTGTTTTTACACAGTTTTATTAACCTACTAATAAAGGCGGGTACTCTCTTTTGACTTAAGCGCATCGGATAGCAAAATTTAACGCATATTATTTTGCTGTTTGATGCGCATATTATATCTTGCCAACGGTTTTAAAATTATGTTCTTATGATGCACGATGATTTTATGCGCCGAGCTATTGAGCTGGCGGTAGAGAATGTTGAAAATGGAGGAGGCCCCTTTGGTGCAGTGATAGTACGTGGCGATGAAATTGTGGCCGAGGGCGTCAACCGTGTTACAGCTAATAACGACCCTACGGCACACGCCGAGGTGTCGGCTATTCGTGCGGCCTCGCTGAAGCTGGGTACTTTCGATCTTAGTGGTTGCAGGCTTTATACTTCGTGTGAGCCTTGTCCTATGTGCTTGGGCGCAATCTATTGGGCGCATATAGATAAGGTGTATTATGGAACAAACAAGGATGATGCTGCCAATGCAGGTTTCGATGACTCTTTTATATATAAGGAGCTGGAGCTTGAACCTTCTCAGCGTCGTTTACCTTTGGAAATGATTCTTGCAGATGAGGCGCAGGCTGCATTTGATGCGTGGCGCACGAAGGATGACAGGGTAGAGTATTAACTGAATACAATGTCTTCGCTGTGTCTTTGGTGTAGCCGATAAAACAATTGTTCATAACTGCGCTGTAAAATGCGCTCGAGAGCT
>JAGCKB010000121.1 GCA_017647725.1 Bacteroidaceae bacterium | reverse complement strand
GAACATCTACACAGTAGGTAAGGCTACACAGGGCTTGGCCAACTACTTGAATGAGTGCTTCAAGGACCTGGAGCAGATTTCAGTTGTTGTTGGTCACGACTGTCGTAACAACAGCCGTCTCTTTGCCGAGATTTCAGCAAATATCTTCTCGGCAAACGGTATAAAGGTTTACCTTTTCGAGGATCTGCGTCCTACTCCCGAGATTTCATACGCAATACGTTACCTCGGCTGTCAGAGTGGTGTTAATATCACTGCAAGTCACAACCCCAAGGAGTACAACGGTTATAAGGCTTACTGGGACGATGGTGCACAGATGCTCTCTCCCCACGATGTTAACACTATCAAGAATGTAGAGAGTGTAAAGGTCGAGGATATCAAGTTCCAGGGCAACCCTGAGCTTATTCAGATTATCGGTGAGGATGTCGACAATGCTTTCCTCGATGAGGTAAAGACACTTATCATCGACCCCGAGGTTATCGAGCGTCACAAAGACCTTAAGATTGTCTATACTCCTATTCACGGTTGCGGTCGCGTTCTTATCCCCTCATCGCTTCGTCGTTGGGGCTTCGAGAATATCCACTGCGTCGAGGAGCAGATGATTAAGGATGGCAACTTCCCCACAGTAGTATCGCCCAACCCTGAGAACCCCGAGGCAATGACAATGGCTATCGATCTTGCCAAGAAAATTGATGCAGACCTTGTAATGGCTTCCGACCCCGATGCCGACCGTCTTGCTATCTCTTGCAAGAACGACAAGGGCGAGTGGATGATTATCAACGGTAACCAGACCTGTATGATGTTCCTCTACTACATTATTACACAGTACACCAAGCTGGGTAAGATGACTGGTAAGGAGTTTGTTGTTAAGACAATCGTGACAACAGAGGTTATCAAGAATATCGCCGAGAAGAACAACCTTAAGATGTATGACTGCTACACTGGATTCAAGTGGATTGCCAAGGTTATCCGCGACAACGAGGGTATTGCTAAGTATATCGGTGGTGGTGAGGAGAGCTTCGGTTTCTTGGCCGAGGATTTCTGCCGCGACAAGGATGCAGTTTCGGCTTGCAGCCTCATTGCCGAGGTTGCTGCTTGGGCTAAGGATAATGGCAAGAGCCTATACGAGCTTTTGATGGATATTTACGTTGAGTATGGCTTCTCTAAGGAGATTACAGTAAATGTTGTTAAGCCAGGAAAGAGTGGTGCCGATGAGATTCGTCAGATGATGGAGAACTTCCGCGCTAATCCTCTTAAGGAGATGGCAGGTGAGAAGGTTGTTTGCTACAAGGACTTCAAGACTATGAAGCAGACCGATGTTAACGGTAATGTAACCGATATCGATATGCCCGAGCCCTCTAACGTTCTTCAGTACTTTACCGAGAGCGGCAACAAGGTATCTGTTCGTCCTTCGGGAACCGAGCCTAAGATTAAGTTCTACATGGAGGCTAAGGGTGTTATGAAGACACGCGATGACTTTGAGGCTGCTACTGCTGCTGCCGATGCTCTTATTGTTAAGATGAAAGAGGCTCTCTCAATCTGATAGTAGGGTAATATAAAATAGATTCAGCGTTGATGGTTTTAACTGTCAACGCTGAATTTGTTTTTCGTCACCGCGGATGTTTATTCATCCCCGGTTTTTGAGTTTAGGGATATTCACATCCCGATAATAATTTTCGCATCTGAAGTTACTCTTGTGGCAATTTTTACTTCCTCCCTTTTGGGGAGGTTAGGTGGGGCATTCCGCATCTGCAGATGCTTGTATTCATTGCTACTTTGTTAATAATATTAAAATAATATATATATATTATTGTTAAATGGTAAAAAGTGATTAACTTTCTAAGTTTTAAGTATAATACATATAGTTAACTTCTTATCAGCAGAAAAATAATTATTTTTAACCAAACTAATATCTATGAACCTACAACAATTAAAAACAAAGTTGGTTACAGCTGCTATGATAGCTGCAACCATTCCTGTAGTTGCGCAGGTCGAGGTAAACTATGAGAAGTACCCCGATTATGCTCTTCCTACAAGGGGCGACAAGACTCTTATGATTCGTAAGGGTGATGCTAAAAAGACACGTCCGGTGCGAGTGAATAATGCTGCTAACAAGCATTTCCCCACAATCTTTAACCAGGATGGTGGTTCGTGTGGTTCGGCATCGCGTATCTCGTATATGTTCACCTACGAGATTAATGCTTTGAGAAATGCCGATGCTTCGCAGCCCGAGAACATCTATCCCTCTCATTTTACCTGGTTGCTTACAAACTCAGGTTCGTCTAAGGATCAGATGGCTATTGCCAATGGTATTCCTAATATCGAGGTTTACGGTGGACGCACCTACTCGTCACTCTTTGGTAATCAGGATTGTTCCGATAATGACTTTGGTTGGATGCAGGGCTACGATAAATGGTACTCGGCAATGTTCAACCGATTGGGTAGCACAGCCAATTTCCCTGTCTCGGTAGAGAGCGAGGAGGGACGCGAGGCTGTAAAGAATTGGCTGTGGAACCACAATGGCGATGAGGATTTTGCTGCCGGTGGTATCTGTGGTATTGGTGTTGCAAGTGGTGGTGTATGGCTCAGAATACCGAACTCCAGTAAGAACCGCGAGCTTGGCGTAAATGGTAAGTACTATGTTGGCTCTTGGGGACAGCAGGTCGACCACGCGCTTACAATCGTTGGTTACGATGATGAGATTGAGTTCGACCTCGATGGTAACGGTGTTGCCGGCGAGAAGGAGAAAGATGAGGTTGGTGCTTGGATTATAGCTAACTCTTGGGGTGCATCGTGGTGTAACAACGGTTTCATCTACTGTCCTTACAAGAACGCTGTGACACGCGCTAACTCAAATGATTACTATTGGCCCGAGGTATATCATATACGCAAAAACTATCGTCCTATGCGTACTATGAAGATTGAGATGGAATACTCAAAACGTAGTGAGTTGTTGCTTTCGGCAGGTATCTCATCGGATGTAAATGCAACTACTCCCGAGAAGGTTATCAGTTTTGAGCACTTCAAATATGCCGGTGATGGTGATGGTGAGAATGGCGATGCTCTAATGCCTATGCTCGGCCGTTGGAAAGATGGCATACACTACGAGCCTATGGAGTTCGGTTACGACCTTACCGACCTTTCAGCCGGTTTCGATACACGTAAACCTCTTAAGTATTTCTTTGTTATCCAGTCCAAAGTGAGTGCATCGGGTAATGGTAAGGTACACAAATGCTCTGTTCTCGACTATGAGTTCGACGAGAATGGTGTTGAGTTCCCCTGTGATATTCCCGAGGGTGGTGTTAAGATAAAGACTCTTGGTAGCAAAACATATATCTCGGTTGTTGTTACAGGCGAGCCTCTTAATGTTCCTCGCAATGCAATGCTCGAGGCTGGTAAACTCACTTGGGATATTCCTGCTATCTCTACCTATGAACTTCTTGGTTATAATATATACAATGGAGCGCAGCTTGTTAAGCGTTTAGACAAGGATGTCACAAGTTTCGATACCGGTGATGTTACATCATACTCACTTACTGCTGTCTATGAGATAAACGACAAGGAGGCAGAATCGACACGTGTTATCCCTACTGTGTTAACAGCTTTCCAGGGTGCTGTGCCCCAGAAGAATAATGTGCACGGATTCCAAAACTCGGGATTCGAGATTAAAGACCTGTTCAATGATGTTCTTTCAACTGCTACTATTGAGTTCTGGATTAATCCTACTACTTGCGTAAACTATAACCAGCAGGTCGGACCGGGTTGGGACAAGAACTTTATGATGCATACAACATCTTCGGCGCAGTTGGTCGTAGGATGGAATACCGGAGCACGTATTGAGTCTGCTGCCAATGTTCTTGCTGCGAAAAAGTGGCATCACGTGGCTATCGTTGTCAACGGCAATACAATGACAGCATACGTCGATGGCGAGTATGTTGGTGATTGCACATCGGGTATTAATGGCATCGGCGGATTCGGCTCGCTCGTTGTTGGTGGAACAACATCTGATAAAGCCATCAATGCCAGTATGGATGAGTTCCGCGTTTGGAACACAGTACGTACACAGTCGCAAATCCGTTCTATGATGTACTATGAGGTTGCCGATGCGGCAAACAACCCCGACCTATTGGCTTATATCAATATGAACGAGGATGAAAGTGGTAAACTGTTCGATGTTAAGGGTAACGAGGTTATTACACTCGATGGTCGTCACCGAACAATAGCAAACACAACTCTGTTGGTCGACAAACGCGAACTTGTATCGTCGTTCGAACTTCCCGAGGGACCTTATTACTCGAACAGCTCACTAAGCATCAAAAATACCTCATCGGCAAATGCTGTTAAGTTCCTGTGGGAGGCCGATGGCAAGCAGTATGGTGTTCAGGATGCCGACTTTGTATTTGACAGCGAGGGCGAGAAGACAATCTCTCTTACCGTATATGATGGATTAGGCAACTCGGCTAAGAGCGAGCAGAAACTGACAATAGAGTCTCTTCCTCTTCCCGTTGCCGGCTTCAAAGCAGCCGAGACTGCTACAGTGGGTGAGCGCATCAGCTTCATAAATACAACTACTCCGCTCAGTGGCAGTTTCGAGTGGCTTATGCCCGGTGCCGAGGTCGAGAGTGTTAAGACTGTTAATGCTGCAGCTACATACAACGAGCCCGGATTCTACACAGTAACACTTAAGGCTACTAATGCAGCCGGTACATCGGAGTACTCAAAGACAATTGTAGTAGGTAATGTAACTCCCGATGTTGATTTTAAGATTGAGCCTTCGGTTCTGATTAAGGGTGGTACAGTCAGCCTTTACGACCAGAGTAAGTATCTTCCTAACAAGTGGCATTGGGTAATATCCGACCGCGCTCATCACTATGTATCTGACGAGCAGAATTTTGAGATGACTATGGATGAACCCGGTATCTATAAGGTATCGCTCGACGCTTCTAACTACATTGGAACAGGAACTCTCACACGCGGAAACGCTATTGTTGTGTGCAATGCCGACTCTAAGACCGGTCTTAACTTCCGTGGCGAGAAGGACGAAATTGTTACATTCAAGAATCCTTTGACTCTTGGTACAACAAAGGCCTTTACAATGGATTGGTGGATGAATCCCAAGAAGAATATCACTTCGTCTCACGCTATTGGTGGTACAATGAATGATATGCTCATCTGCTCACTTGCCGATGGCTCTCTCTCATTCTCTATGGGTGGTACTGTTTATGTTTCCAATAATCCTCTCTTCAAGGTTGGTGAGTGGCACCACTATGCACTTGTATTCGACAAAGGTTATATCAATCTTTATCGCGATGGTGAGTTCATTGAGACAATATACACACGTTTCAGCTCACAGTTCCCCACAATGCCCGAGACATTCACTCTTGGAGGTTCGCAGGGTGCAATGAATGCTGTTATCGATGAGTTCCGCATCTGGAACAGTGCTCTCACAAGAGAGACTATTCTTGAGTATGCAAATGCACCTATCGAGGATGTTAAGGCTGCCGAGAGTGCTCACAAACTGGCCCTTTACTATCAGTTTAACCAGAGCTCGGGTGATGTTTTGGATGCTACGTCAAATGCAAACAACGGAGTACGTTCGGGCTTTGGTCCCGAGGGTGATGCGTGGAGCTCGTCACTTGGCGCTTTCAGCTTGAGTATGACCGAACTTGAGGATATTACTGCTGATTATTTGAAGAACTATAAGAAGCCTTTCTTGCACACAGGTACCTCGGTTAACCCATCAGTCAAGATTTGTATGGCTCTGCAGCAGAAGACCGAGCAGTCACCTTGGATTATTGAAAATCCTGTGGTAAAAGGAAAGGTAACTACCGGATTCTATGTAAATACCAATGAAGGCGATGCTCTTGCACTCACACTTAAAGAGTATAACTTCGAGGCCGAGGTTGCCGACCACAAACTGTATCAAGCTATTACACTACCTGCCGGACACTATATATTTGGTGTTAAGCAAAAGGCGGCTATCGAGGACGAAGGGTCTTATATAGTTGTTGCCGAGGGTAATTCTATTCCCGATACCGAGAATATAGCCGAGGCTTTGGCAAGCGCTAAATTCTCTGAAGGCGAGGTATCGTTTACCGTTACCAAGGAGACAACAGTATCGGTTGGTCTGCTAATGAATACTCGTGGAAATAACAATCTTATCATAGAGAACTTCTTCATTGCCAAGAAAATTACCAATGACGACTTCACTTGGACTGATATTGAGAATGTTGGTGAGGAGCAGAGTGTTATTAAGGTAAATGTAAGAGGTAGCGAGGTTGAGTTCTGTACCGAGTCGGCTCGTCGCGTAACAGTTTACAATGTCTACGGTGCTGTTGTTGCCGATGAAGTTGTGGATGGTGTATTGCGTCTCTCACTCCCACGTGGTATTTATCTCATCGAGGGTACTAAGTTTATTGTAAGATAAATTTCCTGAGATATAATTTAATATTAGGCGTACAACCTTTGAGTTGTGCGCCTAATTTTTATTTCCTCGCTTTTGGGGAGGTTAGGTGGGGACGTATTTATTTTATTGGTGTCCGATAAAACTTTTTCAGTCTCTCATTTAGTCTTGTTTGCTAAATTCAGCCTTTCATTGTTATTTTTATCCTACTTTTCGTGCCGACGAAAAGTAGGCAAAAGGCTCT
>JAGCKB010000120.1 GCA_017647725.1 Bacteroidaceae bacterium | reverse complement strand
CAACACACAGACATACGATATGGAGATTGAGGTGCCCTTCAACGCTACACTACAGATTCTTGTCGAGAATATGGGTCGTATAAACTATGGTGACGAGATTGTAAACAACACAAAAGGTATCATAAGCCCCGTTGTTATAAACGGCCAGGAGATTATGGGTAACTGGGAGATGTATAAGCTCCCTATGAGCGAGATGCCCGACTTCAAGAAGATGAAGAGTGTAAAGAACGGCTCATCACAGGCCAAACGTCTTGCTGGTTGTCCCGTACTCTATGAGGGAACATTCACACTCGACAAGGAAGGCGACACATTCATCGATATGAGCACCTGGGGCAAAGGAATTGTATTTGTAAACGGACACAATCTTGGTCGCTACTGGCAGGTTGGTCCCCAGCAGACACTATACCTTCCCGGTGTATGGCTCAACGAGGGCGAAAATAAGATTGTCATCTTCGAGCAACAGAACGACAAAGAGCAGAGTGAGATTAAGACCGTAAAGACACCCGTTCTCACCGACCTCAGATAACAGATATAATTTAAGCTGTAGAACACACTAAATTTTGGAGCGACTCACACCATTGTCATATATAATATGATAAAGAAGGGTGTAAGTCGCTCCAAAATTCTTATAAGAAGCTTATTTACTTGAATGTGTTAATAGGTTTACTTTATCTACTAAAATAGTGTAAAGTTTGATTATATGCAAAAAAGGATTACATAATAATATATCTTCAAAATCACATATACAATTTGAGACCGAGACAAAATTGTTTTTGGCCCGGTCTCAAATTATTTTATAAAAGTTTTACATTACATCAATGTCTGAGCAAGAGCAAGAATCTCCTCACCTATTGCATCGGCAATCTCCTGTGTGGGGCCCTCGGAATAGATACGGATGATAGGCTCGGTATTACTCTTACGCAGGTGAACCCACTTATCTGGGAAGTCGAGTTTCACACCGTCGATGGTATTAATCTCGGCCTTATCGGCGTAGTTAGCCTTAATCTTCTCGAGAATAACATCTACATCGGTACCGGGCTTAAGGTCGATACGGTTCTTACCCATAAAGTATGCAGGATAAGTAGCGCGAAGCTCGCTAACGCTCTTCTTCTCGTGTGCAAGATGGCTAAGGAACAAACAGATACCTACAAGGGCATCGCGACCGCTGTGACAAGCAGGATAGATTACTCCACCGTTACCCTCGCCACCAATTACAGCGTTTGTCTCCTTCATAAGAGTAACCACATTCACCTCACCTACAGCCGATGCCGAATACTGACAACCGTGGCTGTTGGTTACATCGCGCAAAGCACGTGTAGAAGAGAGGTTCGATACAGTGTTACCGGGAGTGTGTTTCAGAACATAGTCGGCAACAGTTACAAGAGTATACTCCTCGCCGTACATATCGCCATTCTCGCAGATGATTGCCAAGCGGTCAACATCGGGGTCAACAACAAACGCAACGTCGTTGCCACCCTTTGCCATAAGGCCCATAATATCGCTAAGGTTCTTTGCAAGAGGCTCGGGATTGTGCTGGAAGTCACCTGTAGGCTCACAGTATAGCTTATCGAGGCTCTTAACACCAAGCTGCTCGAACAACATAGGTAGAATAACACCACCAACAGAGTTAACGCAGTCAATAGCTACACGGAAACCTGCATTGCGGATAGCCTCAACGTCGACAAGAGGAAGTGCCAATACAGCATCGATATGCTTCTGGTTGAAAGACTCATCGAGGCGATATTTGCCAAGTGTCTCTACATCGGCATAATCGAATTCCTCGGCCTCGGCAATACGAAGTACCTCTTTACCCTCGGCTGCATTCAGGAACTCACCCTTCTCGTTAAGAAGCTTAAGAGCATTCCACTGACGGGGATTGTGGCTTGCTGTGAGAATAATACCTCCACAAGCATCCTCCATAGTAACTGCCAACTCAGTTGTGGGTGTAGATGCAAGACCTATGTCAACCACATCGAATCCCATTCCCATAAGAGTACCGCAAACAATGTGGTTAACCATTGAGCCCGAGAGACGAGCATCGCGACCAACAACAATCTTGTTTGTTGTCTTTGTCGTTGTCTTACGTATCAGCGCTGCGTATGCTGATGTCAACTTAGTAATATCAAGAGGAGTAAGACCCTCATCGGCACGTCCACCAATGGTTCCTCTGATACCTGAAATTGATTTAATTAGTGTCATACAGTTTTTCTGGTGTAAAGGTTATTTGATAAAAACATGGATATACGTATGATGAAGCTGTTGATGTTCCCTTTGTATGCGGAACAATCAGATTAACTTTTGCAACCTGCGACTGACGGCGTGTAAGCCAGATGTAGGGAAACGGTGTAAGCCATCCTGTGGGTACCGCGCTACCATAACGAGCAAACATATAACCGCTTATGAATGTACCCGAGTAGGTACCGCTTGTCAGCGACACACGCATTACATCGGGGTTATCGCTATCGTACAGGTTTCCCAATATTGTATCGCCCGACGATATATTATACTCCGAGAAGCGGGCGATAATGTTAAGCGTCTCGCCATCCTCCATTTGACGCGCTCCATCCTGCCCCTTGGGATTACGAACAATCTGCATATACACATCGTCTATAAGCACATACTCGTTATTCTCGTAGTCGGTAGTAGAGTCATTCTCTATAAACTCTTTATATGAAATCACATTTATTCCCTGCTCGGTAATAAAGGCCTTTACCGCCCTACGCTCGCTCTCTTTCATATCCGAGTAGGTCTTTTCATCATCACATGCCCACATCAGCACTGCCACCACAGACATCAACCCCCAAACAATCCATCTATTTTTCATATAGTCCTCTTTATTTCCTCTGAAAAAATTATATTATCCGTGTTATTACACAATTTTTTGCGAATATACAAAAACAATTTTCAATAAGCGCAATATGCAAGCACATTTAATTGAAAATAACACATTTTTATCCTTTTGGCAGCCATTTACTCGGTAAGAAGCTTTTTATACTTAGATAGTGCTGTCCTGTAACGCTCAACGGCATATTCCATTGTCCCGTACACCTCGCCACCCGAAGCGTTTTTATGTCCGCCACCTGCAAAGAACTCAGCCGCGACGCTGTTACAAGGAAAATCATCGACACTGCGCAACGAAACGTTTATCTTCCCCGGAACCTCCTCGCGCAAGAAGCAGACAAAGCGTATCCCCTTTATCTGAAGAGGCATATTCACAAGCCCCTCGGTGTCGCCCTTTGCCACGCTGAAACGACGCATCTCTTTATAGGTAAGCGTTATAAGCGCCGAGTTATATGCCGGATAGACACGCAATTTATCGTACATCATAAATCCGAGCAGTTTCATTCTATTGGTCGAATAGTTATAAAACACCCTGCGGTAGATAAGGTCTTTATCTATTCCGGCAGCGATAAGATACGATATTATGATGTAAATATCTTTACGGTTCGAAGCGTATGCAAAGCTGCCCGTATCGGTCATCATTCCTGTGTATATACACTCGGCTATATCGTGTGTAAGTGCCTCGCTGTTCAGGCGATAAATAAGGCGAAATACCAACTCGGCAGTAGAGCAAGCAGCAGGCTCGGATATTGCTACTGCAAAACCATCATCGGGCTGCAGATGGTGGTCGACAAGCAGACGCGGAGCAGAGAGTCCTGCCACCACCTCGCCAAGTTCACCCAAGCGCGAAAGAGCATTAAAATCGAGACAGAAAAGCACATCGGCTGCCGAGAGAGCAGCTACAGCATCATCCTTGGCATTCTCGTACACAATGCTTTCCGACGCCGAAGGAAGCCAGGCTAAAAACTCAGGGAAAGCATTTGGCACTATCACCGTAGCACTTTTTCCTTTTGCGCGTAAGAAGAGCGCCAATGCCGTTGCCGAACCAACAGCATCGCCATCGGGGTTACGATGCACCAGAATAACAAACTTTTCACCCTTCTCTATAAAGTCCCCTACACTCTCTATTTTTTGTATATCAATTAGTTTGTCAAGCATAATCATCAATTATTTACGCGAAGATAATCAATTTAGAACTAATATCCCGACGCTGCTTAAAATTCTTTCAAGAAAAGTTACATTTTCTCAATCATCGACCGAAACAAATCGCACCCCTGTTTTTTCACAGAGCATCTTCACTGCCCCTTGCTGCGCAAGGTCGATACAACGCACACCCGCCTTGCGACACTCACGCTTTATACGTTCCCTACTCGATTGATATAGCGTAGCATCAAGCAAAATATAGCGCGTTGTATAAAGAGTAATCAGTTCCTATATTTTACCAAACAAACCGCGGCATACCCAAAGACACTCGACAGGGGTGATAACCGACTGTTCATCCCAAT
>JAGCKB010000119.1 GCA_017647725.1 Bacteroidaceae bacterium | reverse complement strand
TCGCCGTTTTTTATGTTCAATAATGCCTGTTTCTTTCTTTTTTGCGGTTACATAGCCCGCTATGCGCCCTTTAAAAATAAATAAACATTCTATTCTTGCTCTATAAAAAACTTGGCGATATAATTTTAAACAGCTTCTTACTCTTTCTCGAATCCATCGCTGATGAATGGCAGTGCAATATACAGTGCTTCTTGCCAATATTTCCACGTGTGTCCTCCGTCGCGAACAAGTAGTTGATAACGTATGCGTTGCTTGCGCATCGCCTTTATAAAATCCATATTGTTGTCGAATAGAAAATCGTCGTCGCCAACATCTATGAACCAACGTATCGAGGCTATCTTGTCGCGCTGCTCTTTGCTTGCATTTTCGACAAAGGTGATGTTGTTATATTCCACGGCGCTCTGCATAAAAATGCGGCGACGGGCGTCGGGATTGTTGCTTATCCAACTATTCTCAATCATTCCCATAAGTGCGCTCATAGCATAGGCCGAGGAGAACATTTCACTGTGGCGCAGTGCATAGCCGGTGGTGCCTCCACCACCCATCGACAGTCCGGCAATAGCACGATGCTCGCGGTTGGCTTTTATACGGAAATTTTTCTCGATGTGTGGAATGAACTCCTCAAAGAAGAAGTCCTCGTATCTCCACCCCTCGCAGTTGAAGTAACCGTCGTATGTGGTACCTGCATCGGGCATTACTATTATCATTTTTTCTGCCTTTCCATTGTTGAAAATCTCGGTGGCAATATCTTTAACATTGCCTTTGTCACGCCACGCAGTGTTGTTGTCGGTGAGACCATGCAGAAGGTAAAGCACCGGGTATTCTATATTGCTCTCTTCGTAGCCTTGTGGCAGATAGATGCAGTATCTTTTTTCGCAACCAAGGATGTCGCTTTTCAAACTCTTTTCTTCTACTGTCTGTGCTTTGCACAGTGCCGATACGAGTATCAGCATCGATAATATTGCTCTTTTCATAGTCTCTTAATGTTTTTTACTCTTTTCGCAGGCGTGCTACGGGAATGTGTAGCTGTTCGCGATATTTTGCTACTGTACGTCGGGCAAGGCTGAAACCTTGCTTGTGAAGTTCTTCCATCAGTTCGGTGTCGGTGAGGGGTGCGCTTTTGTCTTCGTTCTCTATTAGGTCTTGCAGGCAGCGGTGAAGTTCGCGTACCGATATTTCGCCTCCGTCTTTGGTTGCAATGCCGTCGCTGAAGAAATATTTTAGGGGGAATATTCCCCAGGGCAACTGAACATATTTGCTATTGCTCACGCGCGATATGGTTGAGATGTCATATCCGGCTCGTTGTGCAATGTCCTCGAGAATCATTGGCTTTAGCTGTGCTTCGTCACCGCCCGAGAGCAAGAATGTCCGTTGTGCCTTTACTATCTCGTTCATTGTGCGGGTGAGTGTCTCTTCGCGCTGTTTTATGGCGTTTATGAACCCTTTTGCCGCATCAATCTTGTGACGTAGAAACTGTGCAGCCTCTTTGTCTTCGGCTCGGCCGCTGCGTATCTGGTCGTCGAGCATTTGTTGGTAGTCGTTGCTCACTCGCAGTTGCGGAATATACATATTATCCAACTGTACTGTTATCGACTCGTCGTGAATGTCGATGGTAAAGTCGGGTACAATCTGTTGACGACTGCTGCCTAACCCCTCGGTGAGTGATGCACCGGGACGGGGATTAAGGCGGGTAATGTCGGCTATTGCTTCACGACAGCTCTCTTCGTCGATACCAAGTTTCTCGGCAAGATTGTCCCAACGACGATGGCTGAAATCGTCGTAGTGAGTGGTGAGTATGCGGCGTTGCAACGCAAGATTCTGGGGCTGTTCATCGTCATTCTCTTCCTCGCGCTGTATCTGCAACAGCAGACACTCTTGCAGTGAGCGGGCGCCTATACCGGGAGGGTCGAATGTTTGTATCATCTTTAGTATTGCGATGAGGCTCTCTTCGTTGGTGTTTATGCCGTTGTATATTGTGAGTTCGTCAAGAATTTCGTCGATTGGCTTGTGTAGCAATCCGTCCTCTTCGAGTGAGCCGATGAGATACTCGCCTATAGCTCTTTCGATGTCGTTAAGTGGTAGCTCGCCCAACTGCTCAAGCAGTGTGTCACCAAATGAGATGCCTGCCGAAACGGGAATATCCTCGGCTGCACTGCTCGAGGAACGATGCTCCCACCCGGCATACTCGGGAATGTCATCGGGAGTGCGATAGTCATCGGCCGATGTAATATAGGTATCTCCACCCTCGCTCTGTATTATGCCGCCCGTATCTATCGTCTCGGGTTCTATTGCCTCTAATGCGGGGTTCTCCATAATTTCGCTGCGCACCTTGTCCTCGAGCTCTACGGTGGTGAGTTCGAGGATGCGCACCTGTAACACCTGCTGTGGCGATAGTGTCTGTGTCTGCGTTTGATTTTGTGTCTGTGTATGTGATAGCGAGTTTCGTTTCATAATAGAATTAGTATGTAAAACTGCTTCCGCCCAGGAATTCGCGTATTACCGATGTTGGGGGAAGTTCTTTGTCCTGCAAAGGTACAATATATTCGAGGAATCGCAAAAGACGTCGTGCTACGGAGTACTCCTCGCGGTTTTCGGGTACTTGGCGAAGCAGTGGCTCTACGTGAGGCTTCAGTACCGACAGCTCATATAGCAGTGCCGAGTTGAACATTACATCGGCATTCTCTTGATATGGGAATATCCATTTCTCCTCGCCTTCGCGCACATCGGGCCAGCGTCGTATTGTCTCAACTGCTTCGTAGCCGCGATATTTGTAGTCGCGTAGCATACGACGCAGCAGGCGGTTGTCGGATGTGGGTATATAGTTGTGCAGGTCGAGTTTTATTGATGTCAGCGCCGAGACATATATGCGATACTTCTCCTCATCGGGAATCTGCTGGGTTAGCATAGGGTTCAGCCCGTGTGTGCCCTCGATAACGAGTACCATATTGGGCTCTAATTTTATCTTTTTGCCAAGATACTCGCGCTCGCCTTTTTGGAAATTATAATGAGGTAATAGTACCTCTTCGCCTGCTAATATCTTGTTTAGCGCTTCGTTGAAGTAGGGTAGGTCTATCGAGTATATCGACTCGAAGTCATAGTCGCCATCCTCTTTCAGCGGTGTGTCGGTGCGGTTAAGGAAGAAATCATCGAGTGAGATGGCGTATGGTTTCAGTCCACAGGCCATAAGGTGTACGCTCAGTCTCTTGCTGGTTGTGGTTTTGCCCGATGATGAGGGGCCTGCGATAAGTACGACACGGGCACAGCGACGCTTTATCTCGTCGGCAATGAATGAGATACGTTTCTCTTGCAACGCCTCGGAGACGTTTACAAGGGCTACACCGTATCCGCTTTGTATCGCCTTGTTAAAATCGCCTACAGTCTCTACACCCATTATCTGATGCCATCTGAGACGTTCGGTAAAGCGCTCTTGCAGTTTATCCTGCGGCACCTTGTCCTCGAGCGACATTGGTTTGTCGCGGTCGGGGATGCGCAGAAGCACTCCGTCGCAGAATTTTTCAATTTCGAAAAGGTTGATATATCCTGTACTGGGGAGCAGTCCTCCATAATAGTAGTCGATATAATCGTCGAGCATATAGTAGCTTGCATAGAGCGAACCGTATGTCTCTAACTGTCTCACCTTGTCGGTGCGTCCAATCTTCGAGAAGATTTCTATTGCTTCGGTGGTGTGACACTCAACGCGCTTAAAATGTATGTCTCGCTCTATTATGGTGCGCATCCTTTCGCGTATCTCATCTACCTCTTTTTCGGTGAGTTCGGTCTCCATACGGCAGTAGTATCCATTGGAGATGGGATTTTCGAAGCGTACGACGCGACCGGGGAAGAGCTCGTGCATTGCTTTCATCATAACAAAGGTGAGCGAGCGCACATACATTCTCATTCCCTCTTCCGAGGTTATATCCAAGAACTCAATATCCTTATTCTGATACACTTTGAAGGTAAGACCAACCACTTCGTTGTTTACAAGTGCCGCAATGGCTCTGTAGCGCATATTAAGATTCAAACTCTCGTAAATCTGGATTAATGATGTGCCAACCTGGAACTCCTTGCTCTCTCCGTTGTTTTTGCAAAATATACGTACCATAGCTGTTGATTCTTTGGTTAAATACTACGAATATGCGAAAATAAAAATAAATTCTTTTATTTGAGGTGTTATACTGTTATTTTTCACAATTATTTAATGTTCATAGTTTGCATTGGTGAAACATTATATTAATTTTGCAGTATCGGCTTGTGCTATGCTGGCATAAGTGAGTTTATAAAAACATCGATTATGGAAAAATTTGCGCAATATATCAAGAGTATCGAGATTGAGTCGTTGTGGAGTAATCGCCGCCACATAAAGTGGCAGTTACGTCCCGATGTAAATATTCTCAGTGGTAGCAACGGAGTGGGCAAGAGTACCATCATAAACCGTTCGGCATCTCATCTTAAGGTGATGCGTGATGGTCAGGTGACACGTAATCCCGAAGAGGGTGTAAACATAACATTCTACCCCGAAGATGCCACACGCATAACTTTTGACCTCATCAGTAGCGTCGACCGCCCCGTTCTCAGCAGTGAGCTTCTTGAGAAAATTTCGGGTGTCAATGTGCGCACCGAGCTCGATTGGCAGCTCTATCATCTGCAACGTCGTTATCTTAATTATCAGGTTAACGTCGGCAATAGAATAATATCTCTCTTGACCTCGGGTAATCCCGACGACCAACGTTTGGCGACCGAGCTTACGAAGCCCAAAAAGATGTTTCAAGACCTTATAGATGACCTCTTTGCTCCAACCGGAAAGACAATTGTGCGCGATAGTAACGAGATATTCTTTAACCAATATGGCGAGCAGCTTTCGCCCTACATACTCTCCTCGGGCGAGAAACAGTTGCTTGTGATAATGCTCACCGCATTGGTGATGGAGTGCCGTCCGGGAGTGCTCTTTATGGACGAGCCTGAAATATCGTTGCATATAGAGTGGCAACAGCGCCTGATAACACTCATTCGTACGCTCAACCCTAATGTGCAGATAATTCTCTGCACCCACTCGCCTGCAATAATTATGGATGGTTGGATGGATGCTGTTACCGAGATTGAGGATATAATAGAGGCGCAATAAAGAATGCCCGACGGGTGTAATGCTCTTTATGAAGTACTATGAAAAGACTCACTGAATATTTGAATTCGAGCTTTATAGAGGCTGCAAATGCTCTTAAACCCAAGCGAGCTAAAATGCGCATCGTAGCATATGTCGAGAGCTACGATGATATCTCCTTTTGGCGCTCGGTATTCGATGAGTACGAGAACGACAAGTTCCATTTCGAGGTTCTTCTCCCTGCACGCAAGAGCCTTACCAAAGGCAAGAAAAGGGCTATGATGAATATGCTGGGTAAGGGAATAGGCAAGAATATGATTGCATGTGTCGATAGTGACTACGATTATCTGTTGCAAGGTGCCACCGAGACTTCGCGTCAGATGATAGAGAACCCTTACATTCTGCACACGTACGCTTATGCCATAGAGAACCTTCAGTGTTATGCCGAGGGGCTTAAGGCTGTCTGTGTGCAAAGTACTCTTAACGACGATGATGTGTTGGATTTTGTCGCATATATGAAACTGTATTCGCGTATATGCTATCCTCTCTTTCTATGGAATATTTTGCTTTATCGCGAGCGTGACCTCAAGACAATGAGTATGCAACACTTTTGCGAGATTGTGCGAATAACATCGTTTAATATTGCCAATCCGCAGCACTCATTGAAGCAGTTGGTGATACGTGTGAACCATAATGTTCAGTTGTTAGAGAAGAATATGCCTCATCTTTTGGCTAAATACGAGGCGCTTAAGAGTGAGTTTGCTTCATTGGGAATCTTGGAAGAGGATACCTATTTATATATACAGGGTCACCATCTGAAAGATAGTGTGATTATGCGCATTTTGGGACCCGTATGCCGCCATCTGCGTAATCGTCGCGAAACCGAGATACAGCGCCTGGCGTGCCATCGTCAGCAGTATAACAATGAACTATCATCCTATCGTCACAGTCAGTGTGACGTTGCGCTCATGTTAAGCAAGAACACAAACTACAAAGACTCCACACCATATAAATGGTTGAAGCTGGATATAGAGAAGCTGCTTGCTACTATTGAATATTCGCACTGATTGTTCTTACTGTCTTTTCCAGAAGATTGGGGTAAACAGCAATAGAACGGCAAAGAATTCCAAACGTCCTACAAGCATCTGAAAACAGTAGAACCATTTGAGAACGGCGGGCAGCGTAGCCATATCATTTGCCGATGAGTAATTGCCAAGACCCGGGCCAACGTTGCTCACACTCGACAGCGATAGTCCATATGCATCCACAAAATCCAATCCGAAGAGCATATTGACAAATACTCCTACAATGACCATTCCAACGTAAAGCAATGTAAATGCAAGTATTGCCGACTGCACCTGTTCCGAGATTATTTTACCTCCCATCCTCACAGGGATAATAGCGTTGGGATGGACGATGCGCTTGAACTCGTTATTCATAACTCGTCCAAGAATGGCAATGCGGATACTCTTCATCGCGCCAGTTGTCGAACCCGAGCAGCCTCCTACAAACATTGCACAGCTAAGTGTGAGCCACAGTACAGGCGACCACTGCGAGTAGTCGGTGGTAGAAAATCCTGTTGTTGTGATAACCGATGTCACCTGAAACAGTGCAGTGCGGAACGTACCCTCGGCCGACATACTTTCGGTGAAAAAGAGACCTATACATATTACAGCCGTGAAGAGGGCAATGAATGTTATATAGGACTTAAACTCGGCATCGCGGAAGAGCTCTCTTGGCCGCATTTTGAATGTTGCAAGGTACAGCAGCGAGAAACTCGTACCTCCCATCAGCATAAAAATGATAATTATATACTCAATTGCAGGAGAATTAAATGCTCCTATGCCACCGCTGTTAGTGGATATTCCACCGGTCGATAGTGTAGACATTGCGTGGCACACTGCATCGAAATAGCCCATTCCTGCAATCTTCAAACAGATGGCTTCCAATAACGTCAGACACACATAAATGGTTAAAATCCAACGTGCTGTAACCGAAATACGCGGATGCAGCTTGGCGCGTGCAACACCTATGGTCTCGGCTGCAAACAGATGCAGGTCGCCAAGTCCGAAAATGGGGAGTACGGCAACGGTGAAGAATACGATTCCCAATCCGCCAATCCATTGTGTCATTATTCGCCAGAATACAAGGCTGCGCGGAAATTCATCGATGTTGCTCACTACAGATGCTCCCGTAGTGGTGAATCCTGCCATCGTCTCGAAGAAAGCATCGGTTATCGAGGGTAGGTAGCCGCTTATGTAGTAAGGCATTGCTCCAAAAATGGAGAATACTATCCAGCAGAGTGTTACTACAATATATCCGTCTTTGCGAGAGATATTGCGCTCTTTGTTGTAACCGATATATGTCAGCAAAAGGCCGCTGCCTACAAGTGCAGCCAACGTGTAAAGGTAGGCAGTTAACATACCTTCTTCGCCCAAATAGAGCGATACTCCCAGGCTGCAACAGAGGAACAGAGCCTCTAACTGAAGCAGCAATCCTATGATACGCAGAATTACTTTAGGGTGAAACATCAGTTGAAATATTTTTCGAGTTTCTTTAGAACCTTTTCAAGGCAGAATATTATCACGTGGTCTTCGGCCTGTATCATCGTATTACCGCTGACTCGCAGTCCTTCGCCATTGCGAATAAGTCCACCTATATTGGCACCGTTGGGCAACCCTAAATCCTTTACGGGCTTGCGTGTGATTGCCGCCCCTTCGCGAACGGGGAACTCTGCTACAACCGCCTGAATGAATGTAAGGCACTTTATGCTTGATACATCGGTTCTTAGCATCATCTGGAAGATGGTGCTTGCTGCCAATTTCTTTTTGTTTATTACCGAGCCAATATCCATACTCTCGGCCATTGATATGTAGTCGATATTCTCAATCTCGGCTACGGTGCGGTATACTCCAGCCTTTTTTGCGGTGAGACAGGCAAGGATATTTGTCTCGGAGTTATCGCCAAGAGCAATGAATGCGTCGGTGTGGTCTATTCCTTCGCTTGCCAGCAGAGCCGGGTCGCGTCCGTCGCCGTTTATTATCATAATTCTGTCGTCGACAAGCTCAATCAGTCTTCGGCAACGGTTAAGGTCGCTCTCAATTATCTTTATGTTTATGTTGTCGGGGATAAGGTTGGCTGTGCGCACTGCTATTCGTCCGCCGCCCATAATGATTATGCTGCGCACCTCGGCAAATTTCTCTTTTCCGCATATATCGCGTACGTGTGTAATCTTGTCTTTGGTGGTCATGAAGCAGACAAGGTCGTCGGCCTCAAGGATATCACCTCCGCGTGGTATGATGGTAATATCGCCTCGCTGTATGGCTACAATATGATATGGAATATCGCGTGAGAGTTCGCGGAAGGGAATTCCAAGCAGTTGGGAGTTGGCTCTTATCTTTACGCCAATCATTACAAGTGCACCATTGCCAAACTCAAGCATCTGGCGCATCCAGCTATATTTTATTCCCGTTGTAATCTCCTCGGCGGCAAGCTGCTCGGGGTAGATTAGCGAGTTTACCCCCAGCGATTGAAAATATTCGCGGTGCTTGGGCTGCAGGTATTCGTAGTTGTCTATTCGTGCAATGGTCTTTTTTGCACCAAGATAGTGGGCGAGAATGCAAGCGGTTATGTTGTCGCTCTCGTTGGGTGTGACAGCGACAAAGAGGTCGGTGCTCTCTACACCGGCTGCCGTAAGGTCATTTATGCGAACGGGGGAGCCAACCATCGCTTTTAGGTCGAACAACGACTCCATTTTACCGAGTCGCTCCTCTTGTTCGTCCATAAGAACTACATTCTCATTCTCCTCGGACAGAAGCTTGGCAAGGTGTGTGCCAACTGCGCCGGCACCTGCTATAACTATTTTCATAGTCTACTGTTTTTTCATTTGCAAGATAGTTCCAAGAACCGTATCTTTATCCATTCCACATATCTTGTAAAGCTGCTCGGTTGTGCCGTGCTCTACAAATGTGTCGGGGATACCTATGCAGTGTATCAATGGGGTGTATCCGTTTGCTGCCATAAACTCTATTATTGCCGAGCCTGCGCCACCCGATATCACGCCATCTTCTACTGTAACAATGTTTTTGAACTTTCTGCCCACTGCGTGAAGCATCTCTTCGTCCAAAGGCTTTACAAAGCGTATGTCGTAATGTGCAACGCTTACGCCTTCCTTTGCTGCGCTCTCGACAACGGGTTCCATTAATTTTCCAATGGGACCTAATGTCAACAATGCAACGTCGTCTCCCTCTTTCAAGCAGCGACCTTTGCCAACAGGAATCTCTTCGAGTGGGCAACGCCAGTCGGTGAGGCTGCCCTTGCCACGTGGATAGCGTATTACAAAGGTTCCTTTGTCGGGTAGCTGTGCGGTATACATCATACGTCTGAGCTCGCACTCGTCATAGGGCGATGCTATTGTCAGATTGGGAATAGGGCGCAGATAGGCGATGTCGAATGCTCCGTGGTGTGTAGGGCCATCTTCGCCCACAATGCCTGCGCGGTCGAGGCAGAGCACCATATTCTCTTTTAACAGTGCCGCATCGTGTATAAGATTGTCGTATCCGCGCTGCATAAACGATGAGTATATATTGCAGAAGGGCATTGCACCACCACGAGCAAGACCGGCCGAGAATGTTACCGCGTGTCCCTCGGCAATGCCGACGTCGAAGAAACGGTCGGGCATTTCTCGTCCCAATATATTCATAGAGCAACCCGAAGGCATAGCCGGGGTTATTCCCACAATCTTTGGATTCTGCTTTGCAAGCTCTAAAAGTGTCTCGCCAAAAACATCCTGGAAACGAGGCGAACCGCCATTGCTGACAATTCTTTCGCCCGTCTCGGCATCGAAAAGTCCCGGTTGATGCCACACTGTGGCATTCTTCTCGGCAGGTTCATAGCCTTTGCCCTTTACGGTGTGTATGTGCAGCATCTTTGGGCCTTGCATATCCTTTACCAGACGTAACATCCTCACAAGCTCGCGCACGTCGTGTCCGTCAATAGGGCCGAAATAACGTGTGCACATACCCTCGAATATGTTATTCTGCTTGAAAAGCATTGCTTTAAGCCCGTTGTTGAAGCGTGTGAGGCTTTTTGCTCTTTCGCGATTCAGGAGACCTATGCGTGTGAGTCCTCTCGCAATGGCATATCTTATCTTATTGTATAGTTTCGACGAGTGCATCGATATGAGCAACTGGCTCATACCTCCCACGCTCTTGTCGATAGACATATTGTTGTCGTTCAATATTATAAGTGCATTGTTTGGGGTCGATGAAACATTGTTCAATCCCTCGAATGCAAGTCCTCCGCTCATAGAGCCATCGCCTATGATGGCAACAACCTTCTCATTTCTGTTTTGTATAGACGCTGCAACTGACAATCCCAATGCCGCCGATATCGAGTTTGAGGCGTGTCCTGCAGCAAAAGAGTCATATTCGCTCTCTTGAGGCGATGGGAAAGGCTTTATGCCTCCCAGTTTGCGATTGGTGTGGAAGCGCTCGCGGCGTCCTGTGAGAATTTTATGTGCGTATGCCTGATGTCCCACATCCCAAACAAGCTTGTCGTTAGGGGTGTCGAATACATAGTGCAGGGCAACGGTAAGCTCAACTGTACCAAGACTCGATGCAAAGTGTCCCGGGTTTTGCGACAGCGCCTCAATGATAAAATCTCTTAGTTCGCTGCATAGCTGAGGCAACTGCTCCTCGCGAAGAGCCCTGACATCGGCAGGAGTGTTTATGCTGTTTAAAAGTTCTGTTTTGTTCTCTTTAGCCATATCTCTTTTAATAGAGTGCATCTGTTTAAGATGCGAAGATAATACAAAACGAAAGAATAATCAAGAAAAATATAGCGACTTTCTCAGTTTGATGCAAAGGTGCGATATTTATTGCTGTAGTTGAGCAATCTTTTGACCAATATAGCTTATCTTTGCTGTTTATAAAAGAGTCTTTTTTTTAGAAGCAGTTTAAATTTCTAAAAAAAATATTCATATAGAAGCTGACGGTTTCGTCGTTTTTTATATTCAAAAATGCCTGTTTGTTTCTTTTTTGCGGTTACATAGCCCGCTATGCTCCCTTAAAATATAAATAAACATCCAATTTTTGCTCTATAAAAAACTTGACGATATAAATTTAAACAGCTTCTTAAAAAGCAGCATCTGAATATAACCAAATAAAAATCGTAGTGCCGATGCGTTTCTCAACATACGTCGAAGTTCCAAAAAGCAATCTCGAAATCTCGCACGAGACAAGAGTAATTATGCTGGGCTCCTGCTTTGCCCAAAATGTAGGGCAAAAACTTATGGAGTGTAAGTTCCCTGTCGATATAAACCCCTTTGGCATACTCTATAATCCGTTATCTATTTGCGAGGCGCTTGATTATATCTGTTCCGATAGATTATTCGATGAGGCTTGTGAGGAGATATTTTTTCATAGTGGTATGTGGCACAGTTGGTTGCATCATAGCGATTTTTCGCGTAGTGAGCGTGCTGGTGTTGTCGATGCTGTAAACAGCAGGCTTCTCGTAGCTAAGGATGCTTTTGCCTCGCTCGATGTGCTGATGCTTACCTTTGGTACCGCTTATGTCTATCGTCGTGTATCGGACGGCAGGGTGGTGGGTAACTGCCACAAGGTGCCTCAGAAACAGTTTACGCGCTCGCTTCTTACGGTAGATGAGATTGTCGGGCGTATGTCGTCGGTGATAGATAAAATGTTGGCACTACGCCCATCGATGAGGATTCTTTTTACAGTGAGCCCGATAAGACATCTGCGTGACGGTGCGCACGATAATCAGATAAGTAAAGCGACGCTTCTTCTGGCTGTCGATGAACTTTGTCGCAAATATCCCGATGCTGCTATCTATTTCCCTTCGTACGAGATTGTCCTTGACGAACTGCGCGATTATCGTTTCTTTGCCGAGGATATGGTTCATCCATCGGCGATGGCTGTGGAATATCTGTGGGAACGTTTTGCCGAGGCCTATTTTTCAGCTGCTACAAAGCGTTTGAATGACGAGCTGAAAGAGATTGTCCGTGCCCTCGCACACCGCCCTTTTGATGCGACCTCGCAGGCTCATCGTGCTTTTTTAAGCAAAATAATGTTAAAGATAGAAGATATTAGAAAAAAATATCCTTATTTTGACTTCGGAAAAGAGATAGCACAATGCAATACACAATTGGAGAGATAAGTAAGATACTTAACGCAACCCTTGTAGGGCCATCGCCCGATAGCAAGGTAACACGACTACTGACCGACAGCCGTTCGCTCAGTTTTCCCGAAGAGACGCTTTTTTTTGCAATCGTAACGCTGCACGGTAACGGGCATGCTTACATCCCCGAACTATACTCGCGCGGAGTGCGCTGTTTTGTGGTTAGTTCGGCCGATGCAGTAGAGGCTTGTCCCGATGCCAATTTTATTCTCGTGAAGGATACAGTGGCTGCCTTGCAGTCTCTTGTGGCGCGTCATCGTTCGCTCTTCGATATTCCGGTGGTTGGAATCACGGGCAGCGACGGAAAGACCATTGTCAAGGAGTGGCTCTATCATCTTACGGCTGGGAAATACCTTGTGACACGCTCTCCGCGCAGCTATAATTCGCAGATTGGTGTCCCTCTTTCGGTGTGGATGCTTGGCGAGGAGAGTACATTGGGAATTTTCGAGGCAGGAATATCGTTGCCTCACGAGATGGAGCGTCTGCAAAAGATTATCCGCCCCACGATAGGTATACTTACCAATATCAGCGGAGCGCATCAAGAGAATTTTACAACGATGCAGGAGAAATGCTCCGATAAACTATCTCTCTTCAAAGATTGCGACGTGCTCATTTACAACGGTGACAATCCAATGCTTGTGAATTGTGTAGCTCGCTCAATGTACGGTACACGTGATATTGCCTGGTCGCAGAGAGACCCCGAGCGCCCATTGTATATAAGCTCGATAGAGAAGGGAACCGACTGTACAACGATAAACTACCATTACCTTTCGTTCGAGAACAGTTATTCTATCCCTTTCCTCGACGATGCGTCGATAGAGGACTCCATCAACTGCCTTGCCGCAGCGCTCTATCTTATGATTCCGCCCGATGTTATTGCCGAGAGAATGGCTCAGTTGGAGCCTGTGGCAATGCGTCTCGAGGTTAAGGAGGGACGCTGTGGCTGTATGCTCATTAACGATAGTTACAACTCGGACATAGCCTCGCTTGATATTGCACTCGATTTTATGGAACGTCGTTGCAGTACGCAGCCCCATTTGGGACGCACGCTCATATTGGGCGATATAAAACAGACAGGGCTTACAATACGTTCGCTCTATCGCACTGTGGCTCAATATGTCGAGAAGCGTGGTGTCGACCGCATAGTAGGCATTGGCAAGGATATAAGCTCGGAGCGTGCGCGATTCGATAAATTGGATATCGAGTGTTACTTTTTCCCCGATACCGACTCCTTTATGCGCTCCCCACTGCTATCATCGTTTAGCAACGAGGCGATATTGATAAAAGGCTCGCGCTCGTTGCACTTCGAGCAGATTGCCGAGGCTCTTGAGGAGAAGGTTCATCAAACAATATTGGAGGTTAACCTCAGCTCACTGCGCGATAATCTTAACCGTTACCGCAATAAACTTGCTCCCGGCACAAAAACGGTCTGTATGGTAAAGGCATCGGCATACGGTGCTGGCGCTCTTGAGGTAGGGCGCACTCTGCAAGAGTGTAAGGTCGATTATCTTGCTGTTGCCGTTGCCGACGAGGGAGCCGAACTACGCAGCGAGGGAATAACAACAGGAATAATAGTGATGAACCCCGAGCCCAGTTCCTTCCGTACGCTCTTTGCCAATAAACTGGAGCCCGAGGTCTATAGCTTCGGTATGTTGCGCATGCTTGTGCAGGCGGCAGGACGCGAGGGAATAACCGACTATCCCATTCACATAAAGATTGATACAGGAATGCACCGATTGGGTTTTCTTCCCGATGAGATACCCCAACTGATAGAAGAACTTAAACATCAGGACGCGCTTACACCGCGCTCGGTTTTCTCGCATTTTGTAGGTAGCGACAGTGCCGAGTTCGACGATTTTACCCGTCAGCAGGTCTCTCGTTTCGAGGGTGCCTCGCAGATGCTGCAAGAGGCCTTCCCGCATCGTATCTTGCGCCATATATGCAATAGCGCAGGTGCCGAGAGATTTCTTGATGTGCAATACGATATGGTGCGTTTGGGAATAGGACTGTATGGCATTTCTCCAATGGGCGAGGATGCTACGCTGCATCCAATATCTACGTTAAAGACAATAATTCTGCAGATACACGATATTCCGGCCGATGAGACAGTGGGTTACAGTCGTCGTGGGAAACTGACACGCTCATCGCGCATTGCAGCGCTGCCCATCGGTTATGCCGATGGTCTTAATCGCAAGTTCGGCAATGGCAACGGATTCTGTATTATAAACGGAAAGCAGGCTCGCTATATAGGTAATATATGTATGGATGTCTGTATGGTCGATGTCACCGATATCGATTGTAAAGAGGGTGACGAGGTCGAGATTTTTGGAAAAAATCTGCCCGTACTGCATCTTGCCCGCTGGATAGATACTATCCCATACGAGATTCTCACCTCAATATCTACCCGAATAAAAAGAGTTTATTATAGCGATTAAGAAGCTGTTTAAATTTCTAAAAAAGTGGGTTTTTAAAAATCAAAATCGCGTTTCGGCTGTTTATGGTAATATCGATTATTTTAAATTAGCTGAAATTGGACACTGCAAGGTTTAGGAGAGAGCTGTTGGAGGTGCAATCGGAGCTTCAAAGATTTGCATATAAACTCACAGCAGACCGAGAAGAGGCGAATGATTTGTTGCAGGAGACATCGTT
>JAGCKB010000118.1 GCA_017647725.1 Bacteroidaceae bacterium | reverse complement strand
TGTTTATTTATATTTTAAGGGAGCATAGCGGGCTATGTAACCGCAAAAAAGAAACAAACAGGCATTTTTGAATATAAAAAACGACGAAACCGTCAGCTTCTATATGAATATTTTTTTTAGAAATTTAAACTGCTTCTAAGCTTTTTATATAGCTCTAATTCTATTTCACTTGGTAACAAAGTAGCCTTATTATTTATTTAACAAGCACTTTCTTGTTACCAATAATGTAGATACCTTTTATAGGGTTGTTTACCTTACGACCTTGTAAATCATATACGTGCTCATTAACATTACCTATGGTTGTTTCCATGATTCCTGTATCCTCACCTGTCCATTCTTCAATTTTCATTGCCGATGACCAAGCCGACTGAAAGTTAGGCAAGTAGTCATTATATATATACTCTCCCGACGCTGTTGGTACCATAAACACACCTCCGTTAGAGAGGGCTACTAAGCCAAACAACTCCTTGTAAGTGGTGGAGCTATTGCACTTCTCGTTTGGATACATTTTCACGATTGTAAATAAGGTCTGATAATCACTAAAACCAACCTCAGTACCAGATGTGCTTTCATTTTCAGGGGTGGTAAGGTACATAAAGTCTGTTGTCATAAAGTCGTATAGAAATTCTCCATTATCAATGCAAGTAAACACAGCTGTTTCCGGCAGAGTCATTCCGTTGGGTGTGTAAGTATCTCGTAATAATGAGAATGTGTAACCACCCCACTCACCATAAGACTCGTAATTAATGAAGTTCCTGCGTCCGTTAGGCCATACAAATGTAAGTGTATACTTTTTGCCGTTTTCGGGATAAATGATATCAGAACTCTCAATGTACTTTTCCATAGCAGCTTCCAGCTCGAAACGTGCTTTTGTTGTTGGGTTTTTCTTTGTAGAATCTATTACCGCTTTGAATTCGGTGCGTGGAGCCTCGGCCGGGTAACCTACTCCCTCGTATGTAAGCAGTTCTTCGGCTGTTGTGATAAGTGCGATAGTCTCCTCATCAGGTTCGTTGCTCACTAACTTTTTGATAAATTCAAGAATATTATTGATGGCATCTGCGTAGACATAGTACTCTTTTTCTTTTGCATCGGGGTTCTTATCAATAAACTTTTTTCCTGCCTCAATGGCGTCAATGAGTTCATCTACGTAATTTATGTATTGTTCAAATGATTCGCTGATATAGACCTCCTCTGTATTCTTGAGTTCGAACTTGTTCATATGCCAAAATATACTTGGGGCATAAATATTCAAACGTAGGTATTTATATGGTTTGTCGGCTACGATATTGCCTGACTTCCATTTGAGATTCATACCTTGTGGAAGATTTTGGTCAAAATATTTTATGCTCTCAAAATATTCACCGTCATTACTACCTGTTACTTCAATAGCAGTTGGAAAATCATTATATGCATTGTTTCGTGTTTTATAAATAAACTGAAATTCTTGCAACTCTTCCTCAAGGTTAATTTGTAACCAGTGAAGGCCTTCCATAGTACCGTTCCAAGCCGAATGGAAGAATGTATCGTCATCATCGTCAAGAAGACCAGCCATAGAGCCCTCAGTTTGTTCGGGCTCGTTGCAGAAAATATAATTTCCTTCTAAAACGTTATCGCACTGTAGTACAATAGGGTATCCTCCTACCACTTGATACTTAATTACACTATAAAGGTAGTCTTCGGCTGCTTCGCAAGTATTTATAAGACTGTCCTTCGCCAAGTTGATAATATCATTTTGGTCATTCATTGCCTCAGCAAGACGTGCTTGAACTTCCTCTAAATTATCCATCTCACCTACCTCTATAATCTTCCAAGAATTTGAATAACTACTTGAGGTTTGATCGTCAATGCACGTTATGTAACCATTCTCAGGTCTTCCCCAATAACCTCCGATATATACCTCGCCATCAAATTTAAGATTCCAAGGAAAATCGGCCAAATCACAAGTGTTTGTAGTGACTGTTATATAGTTCTCGGGTTTGCTCATAACGTGTGCACCACCATCTTTCATAGAAACAAAATTATCGGCACCTACGCTGTATAGGTACAGATTTCCGTCGTATTCAATGAATGCAAACTGTTGGTCGGGGTCTTCGGGATTGTCTACAAAATTGCCACGTCCTTCAGCTGCCTGACCAAAATATCCAAGACAAATTCTATCACCAAACACGCGATCAAAATACATAGCCGAACCATAATCCCAGGTGTAATATCGGCCGTTGCTTATCCAATAGGTTTTGCCTGGCTGTATCTCATCAGGCGATGTAATAGCACTTTGTGCCGATGTTGCAATCCATACAAGCAACATCATAATAAATAGAGTAATTTTTTTCATAAACTTTCTCTTTACTGATTTAAATTATAAATTCAATAGTTTAATATTTTATAAAACAAGTGAGTGACCCAAATGTTAAAATAGGGTATTCACATTGTTATGAGGTCTGAATTATGAGAGTTATTTTTAGGCTTAAGAAACCACAAAAAGCGCAGTTTACTTGGGCATAAAAGAGCATTAAGGAGCAGATTAGATTACACATCACTCTACTCTTTGGGAAAACTACGTGCTGTGATGTGGAAACAAGCCTGTTTCTTCTCGTGTTTTATATAGCAACACCCCTGCACTTTAAGATCGCGCAAAACCTCCTCGAGAACGTGTTTCAGCTTGCCTGTTTTGTCAATCTCTTCGCCATACTCCGAGAAGAAACGCTTATAGGTAATATCAATTGTTGTAGCATAACAGTGTGCCGAATTCTTCGATGAGTTAACATTGTTTCGTCCCAATTTCTTCACATCGCTTTGTGTGCGCAGTACCGACGATACAATTATCTTGTGCGGAGGCATGTGTTTCATCACAAGTGAGTCCTGGAAATTCTCGCCTATGCGTTTAAGCAGCGCTGCTGCCTCGGGAACCAAGAATGGAATAGAATGTGTCAGTTTGTCTACAATGTATGCATCGGAATCGTTCAACTCGACGAGTTTGCGACTTGCATTGTCCACCACTTCGCGCGAAGCCAATGGTGCAATTCCAATCTTCTTTGCTGCCGACAAATGAGTATCGTTAAGGTCATTGAAATATTTCCTAATGCTTGCTCCTTGTATTCTATGTTTAACTTCGGGGCGCTGCACTCGTGGCTGACGCTTGAAGGCGTATGGAGGACGCACCTCGGTCGACTCGGGTCCTTCGAGAGTTTCGGAGCTCTCACAACTGCGCAAAGTAAAGAAAAGAACAACTCCAACGAATGCTATTGAAACCAATATGATTAGCAATCGGCTGTTAATTTTTCCAAACTCTATTTTACCTACTCTTATGCACTTTATCAGTTCTATGACATCGCGCCACAATCGCTGAAAAGCTATTCCTAACAGTTTAAAATCGTCTTTAAGGCTCGACAATGCCTCTTTTCTTCTTTCTTCTATACTCATGGGGTCTGTTTTTTGCAGTGCGAAGATAGCAAAAAAGTTGCACAACTAAAACTTTTTTCAACAAACGATAGAAACGGGGCGATAAATATTTTCACACACTCGCTTATTGAACTTTCGCTCATTTGTGAGTAACTTTGCGGTAAACCGCGAACATCTACTGCACTCGCTGCAAAATATCAAAGTAAACTTTGTCTATCTCGCTCGTTTGTGAGTAACTTTGCGGTAAACCGCGAACATTTACTGCACTCGCTGAAAAATGTCAAAGTAAACTTTGCCTATCTTTCTCGTTTGTGACTATCTTTAAAT
>JAGCKB010000117.1 GCA_017647725.1 Bacteroidaceae bacterium | reverse complement strand
GTGTACTATTTGCTCGCGTTCTCTTTTTGCTGTAAATTTGCCTATATATTAGAAGCTGTATAAATTTATATCGTCAAGTTTTTTATAGAGCAAAAATTGGATGTTTATTTATATTTTAAGTGCGCATAGCGGGCTATGTAACCGCAAAAAAGAGACAAACAGGCATTTTTGAATATAAAAAACGACGAAACCGTCAGCTTCTATATGAATATTTTTTTTAGAAATTTAAACAGTTTCTTATAGGTTCATAAATTACAAACGACGCTATGATAAACAGATATACGCAATTCCCCCTGTTGGGACATAATACATTTGGAATGGATGTGCAGGCAGCGCAATTCATTGAATTTGATTGTGAGGGCGATGTGATGGAAATTGTTCGCGAGGGGATAGATGCTCATCATATTGTTATCGGCGGTGGTAGCAATCTGCTTTTCTTGAACGATTATAGTGGTACTGTTCTTCATTCGCGTATTATGGATATTACGGTTGTCGAGGAGGATAATGACTCGCTGCTGTTGCGTGTGGGCAGTGGTGTCACTTGGGACGACCTCGTGGCATATTCTGTCGAGAAAGGATGGCAGGGACTCGAAAATCTTTCGGCTATTCCCGGTGAGGTGGGTGCAAGCGCAGTGCAGAATGTAGGTGCTTACGGTGTCGAGGCGGGTGACCTTATAGAACGTGTCGAGGCGGTGTCTGTTATCGATGCTTCAAAGCGATGCTTCTCGAAACAGCAGTGTCGATACTCTTATCGCAGTAGTATCTTCAAACAAGAGGAGAAGGGAAAGAATATCATTACCTATGTAACCTTCCGCCTGAATAAAACGAATAAGTTTGTGCTTACTTACGGCAATCTTAAAGATGTTGCTATGGGAATGGGCGAATTATCGGCAGGGAATATACGTGCTGCGGTAATGCAGATTCGTGCATCTAAATTGCCCGATACAAAGGAATTTGGCTCGGCAGGCAGTTTCTTTATGAATCCTGTGGTCTCTCGCGAAAAGGCCGATGCTCTTGGACAGTTGTTCCCCGAGATGCCGCAATACGAGACTGCGAACGGTGTAAAACTCTCGGCTGCGTGGCTCATAGACCGTTGCGGCTGGAAGGAGCGTCGCGTTGGGAATGTGGGCGTCTATAAGCATCAACCGCTTGTACTTGTGAACTATGGAGGTGCAACAGGCAGCGAGGTATATGACTTCTCGACTATGGTGTGCCAAAGTGTAAAAGATAAGTTTGGTGTAGAGCTTGTGCGTGAGGTTATTGTTGTAGAATGAAGATAAAATTACTTGGAACGGGAACATCGACAGGGGTACCAGAGTTGGGTTGCTTCTGCGAGGTGTGTACATCTGCCGATACACGCGACCGACGTATGCGCTCGTCGGCATTGCTGACGATAGGGGATAAACGGATACTCATAGACTGTGGTCCCGATTTCCGCACGCAGATGTTGAATGAACCGTTCGGAAGGATAGACGCGGTGCTGCTCACGCATCATCACTACGACCATATTGTGGGTCTGGACGACCTGCGTCCATTCTGCCGTATGAATGATATTCCAATATTTGCCAACGATGTGACAATTGAGCAGGTTCGTAATTTCTTTCCCTATTGCTTTGCCGAGGTTAAATATCCCGGTGTACCCAATCTTGAATTACATACAATAGAGGCATCGGCTGTCATGCAGGTATGTGGCATTGATGTGCAACCTATCTTGCACTATCACGGTAGAATCCCTATATTGGGATATAGAATAGGGCCGCTTGCTTATATAACCGATATGAGTCGCATAGAACAGCCAGAACTTGAAAAATTGCGCGGGGTAGAACTGCTTGTGATGAATGCGCTGCGATACTCTAAGCCACATGGAAGCCATCAAACGGTACTTGAGGCATTGCGCATTGTCGATTATTTGAAGCCGAAAAAGACATACTTTACCCATCTTATGCACCACATTGGCTTGCACGCAAAGATAGAGAAGTGTCTGCCCGATAATGTCTTTCTTGGTTACGATGGCCTGGAGATAGAAGTCTAAGGGCAGCAGACTGTGTAGATATAGCGCTCGTCAGCCGATAGGGTGGTTTCGAAATGTGCTGTGCTGTTGGCAAGCACATTCTTCATATTATTTGTTATTCCTCGGCCGCTCATCTTAAGCAGTGACTCTTTCATTGTCCACAGTCGGGTAAATTCGATGGCGGGGTTCTCGGCTTGTTGAATCTGTTGCAACTCCTCGTCATTCATTGTGTATTGTGCCAGGCGTGGTGTATATCTATCTACTGTTTCAATGTCCACTCCGATAGTTGTATCCGATACAACACATATTGCAGCGCATCGGCAGTGAGAAATATTGAAATGTATCTCATCGTGTCCTTCTATTCGTGGCTTGCCATACTCGCCATACTCCATAATTGGCGCCTCGTAAATGCCATACTCTCTTTGCAGACACTCACACAGAAGAAGATAACTCGCAGCCGATGCGCAGCGGTCGCTCTCGTTTTTAGATTGCGAGAGTTTTTCGCGTCTCTGCTCCGATAGTTTGGGTATTGCGGCATCAAGGTCGAACTCCTGTAGTTTGTCATTTATAAGCAACATATTTCTCTTTTTTGTGGGTGAACAACAATGCAAAGTTATTCTTTTTAATTTTTTCCCCAAAGATGTTTAAGTAAAAAGAATAGTATGGGGATAAGTAGTGAGGGTAGCAAATTTAGAGTCTTGCAATCTTTTATTTTAAGTATTCCCAATCCCGAAGCTGCTATAAGCACACCGCCTACAATAGAAATCTCGGTAACAAGCGCATCGGGAATTATATTGCCGGCCAGTAGTGTCAGCATATAAATTCCGCTCTGCCACAGAAAAAGCACGGGAGCTGCGAAAATCATTCCAATGCCGTAGGTGGTGGCAAGCACTGCCGAAGTGACAAGGTCGAGTGTGGCATTGGTAAAGAGATAGGTGTTGTCGCCATATATAGCACTCATTACAGGGCCTACGATAGAGAGCGCGCCGATGCAGTAGAGTAGTATTCCTGTAGAGAGTCCTTGAGCCAGATTCGACGACGAGAATCGTCCTACCAATCGGTTGAATCGTCCGTCAATGTCGATAATTGTTCCAATTAGCCCGCCTATGGCAAGGCTCACGATAAAGAGCACAGGATATTCACTTTTGGGCAGATGATTGCTCACCGCATTGAATCCTAACGATAATGCAGCCAATCCCATTGTGGTAAAAAGAACTTTTTGGTACTTTTCTTTTATCCCTTTTTTTAGATAGTGTCCCGCTATGCTGCCTACAATTATTGTTGCGGTATTAACTAATGTGCCTATCATATTTACTCTATCTGTAAGATATTAGGATGCGCTTTACAAAAGAGCGCATCCTAATTGTATATTGTTATAAACTATCGCCAAAATCTTCGCGGAACTTTGCTGCCAACTTATCTTGCCAGTCGTCAAGGGGAACCAATCGGCCAAAGAAGAAACGAAGCACGTTAGGCTCCTCAACCCATTTAAGACCGCCAATCAAGTGACGATTGTCGTAGAGCCATTTTACTCGGTCGGCACAATATTTTATCTGCGAGAGGGTGAATACACGACGCGGGCAGGCGAGGCGCACAAGCTCCATCTCGGCAAATTGCTCGCTGCCATCGGGGTTACGCTGCTCCGAGAGTGTACCGCGCTCCATACCACGAACACCACCGGCAATGTATAATGCTACAGCAAGTGAGCCTGCGGGGTATTGGCTCTGCGGCATCCCTTTGAGGAACTCCATTGCGTTGATATGTGCGCCAAGTCCTCCGGCAGGGAGAATCATCGGTATACCATATTCGTGCAGTTCCTTTACAAGATGCTCTATGAAGATAGGCCCCTGGCTGATAATATCCTCGTCGAGTGTCTCTAAAAGACCAACAGCCATTGCCTCCATTGAGCGAACCTCCATACCACCGTATGTGAGGAAGCCTTCGTAAAGAGGAATATATTCCTTCATTTTTATGATTAGATTCTCGTTGTTCGACACAATGGCACCTCCGCGAGCAAATCCCAATTTACGGCTCGAGAAATATATTAAGTCCATTGCGTCACATATTGTGCGCAGAATCTCTTTTATGCTCTTCTTTTTGCAGGCCTCTTCGCGAGTCTTAATAAAATATAGATTGTCTTGCAGTAACGATGCATCGAGCACGCTCATTACTCCATATTTCTTACAAATGGCAGCCACCTGTAACATATTTTCCATCGATAGTGGCTGACCACCGATGAGGTTTGTTCCCGCCTCAATGCGTACAAAAGGTACGTGCTCTGGGCCAACCTCTTTAATAGTGTTTTCAAGTATCTCAAGGTCGAAATTACCTTTGAAAGGTTCGTTGCTTTGCGGTTCTAATCCTTTCTTGCTAAGAACCTCAACAACCGAGCCTCCTCGGCGTGTTATATGTGACTTTGTTGTTGTAAAATGGTAGTTCATTGGAACAACGTCACCGGGTTTGACAAATGCCTCGGCAAGTATATTCTCGCAGGCGCGACCTTGATGCGCAGGTAAGAAGAACTCAGTTCCAAATACCTCTTTCATCACTCGCATAAGGCGGTTGCAGGTCTCAGAACCGGCATACGAATCGTCGGCCTGGAACATTGCTGCCACCTGATTATCGGACATAGCATTTACACCCGAGTCGGTGAGCATATCCATATATACGTCCTTATTTTGCAGTAAGAAAGTATTGTTGCCTGCTTCGTTTATTTTTTTTACTCGCTCCTCTACTGTGGGTAGGTAGAGCTTCTGTACAACTCGCACCTTGTGCATCTCCAAAGGAACTTGCTCCTCTTGTTTATAGAATTTAATTTGTGACATTTTACTTTTTGTTAGAGTTTGTATTTCAAATTGTTTGTGATTCTTTTGTTTAGGTTGCAAAAATGAAATAAAAATTTGAATAATACAATAAAAATGTCTGATTTTTGTTGGTTTTTGTGATTTTATGCTGTTTGTCGTACTGCTTGCTGTTATTGGTTTATAGTAACACTGCATCTCTCTTTCACAAATGCAATAAATAGTACAAGCCAGTGTATTATATATGAGGGCACAATTAAGATGGCTAAAAAGAGTAATGAATCTTTGTAATAGAGAAGAAAGGTGAGGCCGAAAAATATGTTCGGAATGTGCAACACCCGCAATCCGAGTTCGACCGTTACCTCAATGCCCGAGGTTACACCAATAGCGATTATCTCTATGATATTTTGGGTACTCAGTGTTTGCGTAATATGCGTTATGCCGATGCGGTGATGTATTTCGGGCAGGTGGACGAGAGATATAAGAATCATCTGAATGTACGTCTTTACTGCGACCCATTCAGCGTAGAGCGTAAAGAGATTAATGCATCATCCGATTTTAAATATGATTTTGCTCGTGAAATGGCATCTTTAGAGAAGAATATCGGTAGGGTAGTAGAGCCTAACAGAAAGGCAAGATTGCTGTTGAAATTTGCGATAGGAATAAAAAACTCTTTTGATGTGTGTTGGGTGCTCACTCAATATTATCGTGGCGCACACTACTTTGGTCAGGTGTGTTTTTAAAGGAATTGGGAGAAGGAAAAATATACCATAGCCGCAGATGAGAGGGTATCACAACTTGTAAAAATGGCTACACAAATGGTGACAGATGATGAGGTGGCAGCCGAAATGCAATATGAATTGTGTAATTTCAAGACTGTGGGCGAGAAGTATCCTTACACTCAAAAAGGGAAACTGGTGCGAGGCGAATGCGATAATCTTTATGACCACAATCCAATCTCGCGTCGAGGAAGTTATTTTAGTTGGTATTAAGAAGCTGTTTAAAATTTAAACAGCTTCTAATATGAAAATATAAAAATGGTTGTTAAAACTGTTGCTGTTGTCGTTTGTCGATGTAAACAATAATTATCGAAAAAAATATACAACTAAGACAATTATTACTACCTTTGCATTAACATACTAACAAACGAGCACTCAATGTTCGTGTTTTATCGTAAAATAACAAAATTCTATAGGCCTATGAAAAAGATTTTTACACTAT
>JAGCKB010000116.1 GCA_017647725.1 Bacteroidaceae bacterium | reverse complement strand
CACAGGTAGGATTTCTTTTAGGCGACGAAGAGGATTATATCGGCAGTTGGGATATAGAGAGCCGCCCCATAAGCACACAACCAGTCTATGGCAAGAGCGTAGATAAGAAATTTGAATATGGCATTGCAGGAGGTCTGGGACTCGAAATAAAAACCAAAGCCGGTAATTTCATTATAGAAGGCCGATACTACTATGGTCTGAGCGATATATTCAACAACTCGAAAACCGACGACTACGGACGCTCGGCAAACAATACAATATCGGCAAGAATAGGAGATTCGATACCGATTTTCAATCGTTGATACAAAAAACACCGCTTATCTATCTAAGAGGTGTTTTTTGTATCAACGATACTACCTGGTTTCAAATACTACGGTTATATCCATCAGCATCCCTGTCGTCAGACGTAACATCCTGTGTCGGCAATGCTTTTTCACCATCATTAGAGAGTCTATAATACAATTCAACATACATAAACTCCGAGATAATAGATGTCACATATAATCCGACACAACAACAGAGAAATCCCACTATATTAATAAGTACTACAATAATAGCAAACAAAAACAAATCAAAGAAATGTCCCTTTGTTATACTCCAAGAACGAGAAAACACTTCACTGAGTGTAAGCTCCGGTTTATTGGCCGCAATAATAGGAACAAACATCAAGCGTATATGAAGGAATAGACCAGGCAAGATACAAAACATATAACCTATACCTATAATAATACCCGAAAGCAACGTACAAACAAGGAAGAACCAGTAACCACTGAATCCACCTTTCATTATTGCTGTCATATCGACATTATCTTTCTCCTTAGCACTAAGCAGTACACGATTTCTAACCAAGTCGATATACATACGTATGAAAGCGCACAAAAGTACTAAAAGAAGCATTACCCCATAGCTTTGCAGCAAAGAGACAGGATCAACATCCAGCTGTTTAGTAATCCACTCTTCCTGCGTCAAATAATTACCACTCAACAACTCGGTATAATAGCTCGAATAGAAGTAGCTGTTTGGTATATTATAGACCATTCCACCAACCAACATTAAAAGAAAAATAGGCAAGAAATGTTTCTTGGTTAGCTCCCAAGCACTACCAAAGACACTACTAACACCCAATTCGGGTACAAACGTTTTATTCTCCATATAATTTAACATTAATAATTAAATATATTTCTTATTATCCCCCATAGCAATAATATAATAAGGTACACGAGCAAAGCCCTATCGGTAAATAGTACAGCCAATGTCAAACGCGGATGGCGATTGGCAAAATCGAGGAAAAGCAACCTTACCACACCAACCAATATCAGTGGCGATGCACAAAAAAGCAGAGGATTATAGTTAAATGCCGCAACCCACTCGCCTTGCATTATTGAGACAGCCATACGTTGTCCCCCACAAAAAGAGCAATCCCAGCCGGTCAGCTGATGAAAAGGGCATATAATCATCCATCTATCTCCCAACGGAAGAACAATAAACAGCAATACTACAACAAATATACAGATAATAAAAGCCCTTACTCCCTTGTTACTCATTTTCTATCATAGTGATTGCTTTGCGGCATATATTCTCTTCAGACAATATATGAGCGACTCGCGCCAATGCGGAATATCCACCCCAAAGGTACTCTTAATCTTACTTTTATCCAATACCGAATATGGCGGACGTGTCACAGGCGAAGGGAACTCATTGCTGTGGCAAGGCTCTATGCGGCAGTTCTTATGACCTGCGAGACGTGCAATTTCAACAGCAAAGTCGTACCACGAACAGACGCCCTCATCGCTGAAATGATAAATACCCTCATTACCACTATATACATCACCCTCTATGATAGAAAAAATTGTCAGTGCAAGGTCGCCTGCATAAGTAGGTGAACCAACCTGGTCGAACACCACCTTCAGAGTATCTTTCTCGGCTGTAAGACGAAGCATTGTCTTAACAAAATTATGGCCGAATTCGCTGTATAGCCACGCTGTACGTATTATAATAGCTTTGCAGCCTACCTGTTGCACAGCCCTTTCGCCTGCTAATTTAGTGCGTCCGTAGGCACCAAGAGGAGCAAGCGGCATCTCCTCGGTACGCGGAGTATTACCGTCGGTACCAAAGACATAATCAGTGGATACGTGGAACAGTGTTCCATCGACACTCTTTACAGCCTTTGCAATATTCTCTACCGCTGTGGCATTTACCTTATAGGCTGTCTCCTCGTCACTCTCGGCTTTGTCGACATTGGTATAAGCTACACAATTCACCACAACCTCTACCCCATTCTCGGAAACGAATCGTTGCACCGCATCTGCATCGGTCACATCAAGTTCCTCTATATCGGTAAACAGATAGTTATTAGAGGACAATTCGCCCAAACGACGCATCTCATTGCCAAGCTGACCGTTGGCACCGGTTACCAATATTGTTTTCATTTATAAAGATTCTCGTTAAAATCAAACAGATAGTCGGCCTCGGACAGTGGCTTATGGTGTTTGTCTTTCTCCGATAGAATAATATTCTCGGCAGGAATACGCCAATCAATCGCCAACTGCTTATCGTCCCAGGCAATGGCCCCTTCGCTCTCGCGGCAATAGTAATTATCGCATTTATACTGGAATACCACCTCGGGGGTAAGTACCGAAAATCCATGAGCAAAACCTCGCGGAATAAAAAGCTGACGATGATTCTCTTCACTCAGCTCCACCGCAACATATTTACCGAATGTGGGCGAGCCTTTTCTAATATCCACAGCTACATCAAGCACAGCACCTTTTACAACACGTACAAGCTTACTTTGTGAATGTTCACCTTTTTGAAAATGCAGCCCTCGCAGCACACCGTATGACGATTTTGATTCGTTATCCTGAACAAACTCCACAGGGCGCACATTTTTATTAAAATCGGCCTGTGAGAATGTCTCCTTGAAGTAACCGCGCTCGTCGCATATAACACGGGGCTCAATAATCACAACTCCTTCAATATCTGTCTTTATATATTCCATTTTTTATCTCTTTTATTATAGTGACCGTGCAGGGGTTCAATCCTACACGGTCTATTTCACAAAGGGTGTCAATCTCTAATTACTACCCCGAAACGGGTGTAAACATCGACCACCGCTTTATTGGAACAGATTACTTCTGCACCTTGATAAGCTCAAACTCGGCACCCGAACCAAAGTCCTGACCATTATGCGAGCTAAGGCCGGTGAATCGTACGTAACGTGCCTTTACCGGCTCCTTGAAGATAACAACCTTCTGCTTGCTGTTTCTCTCGAACTCACCCTCGCAAACAGGATCGCTCCAAGTCTTGCCATCGTTGCTTATCTGTATTCTGTAGGCCTTGATGTTACCATTGTCGCCATCCTGACGAGGCAGATATTTAAAGCCCTTAATCATTGTCTCCTCGGCAGCGTCAAAGTCAATCCAGTGAGGATAGCTTGCCACTGTTACCGAATACATAGTGTGCCATATTGTCGAGGGGTCACCGTCAACAAGCTTAGAAGCCTCATTACCATTCTCCTGGCTCGATGCAAATACCACAGTTACAGGGATTGCTGTTACCTCGGGATAGCTGTATGTAGCAGCAAGGTCGGGAGTAGCCTTCTCCCAAACTGTAATATCGCCACCCTTACTCATATCGACAGGCTGTGAGTAGAGAGTCTTCTTGCCACGCTTGCCAATCTTATAGTAAATCTGTGCGCCATCCTTCTTGCAGCTGATTGTCAACATACCCTTAAGGTCGCGTGACAACACAACGGGAACAACACCCGATGAGAGGACATTAGCCTTTTGAGCATAGTCGTCGCCCTTAACAACGGGACGAATGATAAAGCCCATTGTATTCTCTACCGACTTAACGCGGTCGTAGTCGAGAGGACCACCCTGTCCGCAGCTGTTACCACCAAGGCCATTTACCTTCTTATCGATGTGCAACCAAGTACCCGACGATGCAGGAAGCTGATAGGGGTGAGCAGCAAGAGTAAGTTCAACATCGTTCCAGGGAAGTGCTGTTGTCGACATACCCTCGGTAGCAACAAATATAAGACCCTCGCCGTTGTCGTTTGTTAGCGCAGCCCATCGTACATCCTCGCGGTTACCCATATCCTTAGGTTTGGGGAAGTGAACAAACTGGTCTTTCACTGTGCTGCTGTACTGCTGAATGAACGAACCTGTAGAACGGTCGTTATAGTTGTTCCAAGGACCACGACCATAGTAAGTATAGTTCTTAAACTCGGCAGGGAGCTGAATCTCGTAACCAAGACGAGCAAGGTCGATACTCTTGTTACCACTCAAGCTGCTATTGAGCTCAACCGAACCGTCGGGATAGATAGTATAGATACGGTTCGAGATAAAGTGGAAGTCATTAGCGTCAAAAGGACGTGCATCATCTACAAATTTCCAAGTGTTATCGTCATTCTTAATACGACGCACTGCATTGGGTGCCTGTGAGTAAACAGTGTACTGCAATACTATGCTACCATCCTTGTTTACCTTTGACACAAATGACATTACGCTGTCCTGCAGGTTGTGCAAGCCATTTGCATACCAGTTATTCCAAGCCCAGTTATCATTGTCGACGGGAGCACGATAAGCACCAATCTTCATCACATTACCAGCCTTAAACACCTCCTTGCCATTATAAGCTATGCTGTGGAACACACCCTTAGCATTGTCGAATACAACACTGAAAGAGCCATCAACAGCCGAAATTGTTGTCAGAGCATTATCCTTGCTCTTCTCCATCTTTGTTTTTGCACCCTTAGCAGCGTCAGCAAGCTGAATAGACTTCACAGCATCCTTCAGAGGAAGCTGCTCTTCCATCTGCACGTAACCCTTCTTGGCCCAAGGCTGGTCTTTCTTCAGAAGAAGCTGAACCTTTACAAAATACTCCTTGTCGGCCTTCATCTGATAGTTGCCGAATTGCAATTTAAACTCCTTGCTTGTACGGGGAGCAATTACCATATCGGGCATAAAGAAGTGCTCGACCTCTTTACCATCCTCCCACAACGATGCACGGATATTCATATCGCACAGACACTTGAAGTAACGCTTGTTGAAAATCTTAACGTTACCATTCTCCTGCATAGTGATACCAACATTCTGGTACACCTTCTTAACCTCCCAGTAGTGAGGCTTGGGAGAGTGGTCGGGGAACATAACACCGTTCATACAGAATGTAT
>JAGCKB010000115.1 GCA_017647725.1 Bacteroidaceae bacterium | reverse complement strand
TTTTGCTGTTCTAATCTGAAAGCGAGTGCAAATATATAGCTTTTTTTTGAATATATTGTAATTTTTGTCTGTTTTTTTTCTTATAGCCCTCTTTTTTCTGCTTTTTCACTGCTCGATAGCCTGTTTTTTTATTATTTGCATAAGAAAAACATCCTTGTATTGCGCATTATCGCGTATCCACTCCTTTAGTTGTGCCGTTACCTCGAATCCTGCTTTCTTGAAAAGTTGCAGGCTTGCATCATTGTCGCTCGGTACATATGCATAGAGCTGATGCAGGTGTAAAAAGTCGAGTGCGTATGTTATTAGCAGCAATAGGGCTTCGGTTGCTATTCCTTGCTGTCGGTAGTTGTCTAAAATGCCTATGCACACTTCGGCGCGGGAGTTGTGTGGGTCGAAATTGGCGAGGTCTATCATTCCTGCGCTATCGCCGTTGTGTAGCGAGATGATGAATCGTGCCTGACCTTCGGCATAAAGGTCTTGTGTCGACTGCTCGAGGTAGGCTCTAAGGGTGTGACGCGAGTAGGGTAGGGTGCTACACCCTATGCACCATAGTCTTGTGTCGTTCTCCATCTTGTAGAGCAGTTCAAGGTCTTCGGGCTCGGGAGAGCGTAGCTCTATCCTGTCGTTTCTAAGCCATTGGCTGTTCATTTCTCCTTATCTTTAGCGGTGTATACTGTGCCGTCGTCGGTAATAAGCACCTTTGTCTTGCCCGAGTATGTTGCCAGACGCAGGGTGTTGCCGGGTGTCTGCTGCAGCAGGGCTATCATACGGTCATAGGAGTAGCTCTCGCTATCGTAGAGAACGTAATTGTATGCCTCGTTGCTGTTGTCTATGGTAAGATGTCCTTGTGGAAGGCTCTCTTCGTCGGCTGTTATATAAAGGTGTTGCTCGGTCTGGTTGTTTGATTTAAGAATCTCTTTTATCTCCTCTTGTGCCGCCTCACTTCCTAATATAATGAATCGCTTGGGTGGCTCGGTCCAATTTTCCCAATCTTTTCCGTGTAGGAGTGGGTTGGCGTAGTGTATGCGCATTTTCAAGAATGCTACAACGGCTTTCAGTATCAGATAGGTGAGTATATGATATATGGGAAAATGTTTCTTGAAAAATATCTGCAACGAGGAGTAGAGCCAATAGCGGTAACGCAATTTACTCTTTATCGAACTCTCGCCTTTGTAGTGGAAAATGGGGTGGGGCAGATAGTAATTCTTGTGTCCGCTGCGCAGTATGCGGTACGATAGGTCGCTGTCTTCCCAATACATAAAGAAATCCTCGTCAAGAAAGCCTATCTTGTCTAATATGCTCTTGCGTATGAACATACATGCACCCGAGACCATCTCAATCTCGTTTACCTGCTCCTTGTCGAGGTAGCTCATATAATAGTGTCCAAACAGACGGCTGTCGGGGAAGCGGCGGCATAGTCCTGTTGCCTTGCACAGACTAACCCAGGGGGTTACTATGCCTCGGCGCGACTCCATAGCAAAGGTGCCGTCTTTGTTAATCATTTTTACTCCCACTGCGCCCGAGTCGGGGTGTGCATCCATAAACTCGATGCTGCGCAGTATAGCCTCGCGTGTTACTATTGTGTCGGGATTCAGCATCAGCAGATACTCGCCCTTTGCGTGCGAGAATCCTACATTGTTGCCGTGCGAAAAGCCGCCATTATCCTTGCAGGCTATCCATTTTACGTTTGGGAAGCGTGGAGGAATATATTCGTTTGAACCGTCCGACGAGGCGTTATCTACCACAATAACCTCGGCGTCGATGCCATCGACAGCACACTGCACCGAGCGCAGACACTGCTCGATGAAGTATTTCACATTGTAGCTGACTATGACTATCGATAGTTTCATCTTTGTGTGTGACTGTGGGTTATTTGCCCTCTTCGCCGTTAAGCAGTTTTATGATTTCGCTCTTGCTTGGATATACGTAAATGGTGGCTAAAAGAGCAAAAGCTGTATAGTATAGAAATGTCTCTTTTCCCGAAACAAGGTACATTGCACTACCTGTAATAATAGGCATCACACAGAAACAGTTACGTATTAAAATACATAAGTAATAGCTGCTGCACCATTCTGCAATGTTCTCTTTATTAGCTTTCTTTATCCGTTTGTTGAACAATACTATTCCAAAAGGAATAAGTGCCAATGAGGCTACTGCAACCAATTCGGCTTCATACAATATCTCGGTGTCATCAGCGGCTATTGGTGGTAATATTCCGGTAAATATCATAATAAAGAAAGATAGTGACATAGCAAGCATCATAAAATACATCAAGAGTGTTGTTTTTCTTTTTTCTTCGGCTGTTTTTAGTTTCTCTTCCATTGTGTCTCTGTTTAAAATGTTTTTCCTGTAAATGGGGTGCGGTTGACTATTGAGCGTCCGAGGGTAATCTCGTCGGCATACTCAAGCTCATCGCCCACCGATATTCCGCGTGCAATCACCGATAGTTTAACGTTGTATTGCATGAGCTTGCGGTAGATATAAAAATTTGTTGTGTCGCCCTCCATTGTAGAACTCAGTGCAAGAATAATCTCTTTTACCTCGCCCGATGCTACGCGATTTATGAGGCTCTCTATCTGTAGGTCGCTTGGCGATACTCCGTCCATAGGCGATATTACACCGCCCAATACGTGGTACACTCCACGAAATTGCATTGTATTCTCAACTGCCATAACATCCTGTATATTCTCTACGACGCATATAATGGAGTGGTCGCGCGAGGGGTTGGCGCAGATGGGGCATATATCGCTATCCGAGATGCTGTGGCACTCGCGGCAGTATTGCGCCTCGCGTTTGAGACGTATGATGGCATCGGAAAATGCAGCAACCTCATCCTCGGGCTTGCGCAGAAGATGCAGCACAAGGCGTGTTGCTGTCTTTCGCCCTATTCCGGGAAGTTTGCTGAATTCGTTTACGGCTCTTTCGAGCAGTGTCGACGGATATTCCTGTGTCATTGATTTTTGTTTATAGGTCTGCGAAGATAACTAAAAATGAAGATAAAAAGCCCTTTTGTCTTTTTTATTTGGTCTTGCAGTTGCTTTTTTCTCTATTTTTCTCTTGGTTAACGAAAGAAAATGTATCTTCGCATTCAAATAAAGAGACAGAATGAAAAAGATTGAGATAAAATCGGCGAAATTTGTGATAAGCAACAGCGATATTGCAAAATGTCCGCAAGATGGGAAACCCGAATATGCTTTTATAGGTCGCTCGAATGTTGGAAAGTCGAGCCTTATAAATATGCTTACCAAGCGTAATAAATTGGCTATGACCTCCTCAATGCCGGGAAAAACGCTGCTCATAAACCATTTTGTGGTAAACGACGAGTGGTATCTGGTCGACCTTCCCGGTTACGGATACGCCAAGCGCAGTAAGTCGCAGACCGAGGCATTGGAGCATATAATATCGTCATATATCCTTGACCGCGAGCGGATGACGCTGCTTTTTGTGCTGGTCGATTCGCGTCACGAACCACAGAAGATAGACCTTGAGTTTTTCGAATGGTTGGGCGAGAATGGTGTGCCCTTTGCCATTATATTCACTAAGGCCGATAAACTGAAAAAGACACCGCTTGGGTTGAATATCAAGGCTTATAAAGAGCGTCTGCTTGAGCAGTGGGAGGAACTTCCCCCAATCTTTATAACCTCGTCCGAGACGGCACAGGGACGCGATGAGGTTCTTCAATACATCAACAGTATAAACGAAACATTATGATGAAATCATTAAAAATGATATTTTTAGGCGGTGCAATTGCTGCGCTTGCCGCTTGTGGAAACG
>JAGCKB010000114.1 GCA_017647725.1 Bacteroidaceae bacterium | reverse complement strand
CACGACCGCAGTACAACAATAGAATACGAGAGCGAATATAATATGTTTATACGATAACAGATTATAGGCCTCAACAAGGAAAAACGTACTCTTCAATACAACTGAAAATAATTCAAAAGCTCTACATGCTATACTCTAATAAGAGTTATTGCGTGTAGAGCTTGTTTTTAGAAGCTGTTTAAATTTCTAAAAAATATTTTCTTACAGAAGCTGATAGTTTCGTCGTTTTTTATGTTCAATAATGCCTGTTTCTTTCTTTTTTGCGGTTACATAGCCCGCTATGCGCCCTTTAAAAATAAATAAACATTCTATCTTGCTCTATAAAAAACTTGGCGATATAATCTTAAACAGCTTCTTATAATCGCTCTATCCTGTTTACGACGTGGAATACAGCACAAATATCGCTCTTCTTTATAGCAAACGATGGGTAATTGGGCGACACACACCACATAAGTTCGTTATTATCCTTGTCGTGGTAGCAGCGCTTAATCATCCTCGACTCATTAGTCACAATCATATAAATCTTATCGGGGTCAATATCGCGTAGCGACTCTACCCTGTTTACACCAATTATATCTCCCGAATGAATCTCGGGCTCCATAGATGTACCCGAAACAGGGAAATAGAATTGTGCACTCCATTGCGGCACCGAGATATAGCCCGAAGGCCTCTCGGCCGAAGGATCGAAAGCATCTTTTAGTCCCGCCGACACAGGCAGGTCATTGTAAAAAGGCGAAAATTCCTTTGAGAAAACAGGTTGCTCGACATCCAGAAGCATATCACCCTCGCCGAGCATAAGCCAAGCCGGTGATATATCACCAAAATTATTCAATATTGCCGACACAAGTTCCATACCAACCTTTGCATCCTCATTTATCTGTCGGTTGAGCGTTCTTTGCGGAATACCAAGAATAGGGCTTGCACTATTCGCATTCAACCCTTTGTACTCCATCACTTTTATAATACGTTGTTTAATTGTCTCCTTCATAATTATAAATCTCACATATAACAAATTAAATCTCAAGCAGATAAACCGCACGAACAGCAACTAACTTATTTAAATTAATTCTAAATAGCCAAATTTTGCTAATTTAACAACAAATTTTCTACTTTTAGAGCTTATATTTGTAGCCACAAATGACTATTTCATCAAAATCAAAAACCAAAAGTTTACAAAACAGCCATTTTTGGCTCATAAAAAGATACTAGTGGCAAACTTACGATAATTCTTTAAAACGAGAAAGAAAAACTATAAAAAGATTATAATATGGAGAAAGTAAGCAAGACAAAATTCTTCTGCGAATGTTTCTTCGAGAAGTGTATGGAATGGATAGAATTCCTTCGTAACGGTATCATAAAACGCGACCAGTGGATAAGTAATTTATCGGAGCATTACTGCATATACAAAGATTATATGTGCAAAGAGTTTGTCAGAGACTTTCTGGACGAACGCGAGAAGATATTAGGTAATAATCGCTACAAGATGTTCATAAATATTATCCAAGAAAAGGGAGAGCGTGGAACCGTTGGCAAGGTAATGCTCTACAGCAAAGACAAACTAATACACCAAGCGACTCTAAAGGTTAAGATTAAAGATGATAATGAGGGTAATATTATTTTTTGGGTATTCGATAACAATGATAAGGAAAATAAAGATTAGCAAACAAAACAACCCACTAAGTTCACAAAAAAATAAAAGGAAATAATTACAAATAAAATTTAAATACAATGAAAGCTATTACACTTATGACCACACAATTGGTGAGCCTGCTTATTCTCAGCGCATCGGCAAACCAACTTTTCGAGGAGACAAAAAGCACATTCACTTTTGCACTATCATTTATTGTTTTTGCAGCGTGCAGTATATATATAGGTAACCACCAAAAGGAACTGCTCAAGGAGATTGAGAGAGAATATGGAGCGTAGAATAGATTGACGACATCTCGGTTTGTTTTATTTTCAGAATCTGACAGCTCCACTTTTCATTCAGTTCCAATAACAATGAGGACGCCCAAACAGAATGTGCGTCCTCATTGTTTTAAATTTGGGAAAAGAGTGTTGTTTTAGAAGCTGCTAAGAACTATTGCAACGATTACTCATTCGCAATCTTAACCTCCTCTACTCCATCGATTGCCGAAATATTTGCAATCACCTCGAGCAGTTCGGCCGAAGAGTGCACTTTAAATTTCATCGAGCAGGTAACAATCTCGTCGACACACTCGGTAAAGATTCTAGTCAGCGATAGCTTCAGATGATTGGTAATACAATCGATAAGGTCGCTCAGAAGATGGTAGCGGTCAATTGCCGTAACAACAATTCCCACCGGATATAGGAATGTATCGTCCTCTTCAAAGTTTACAGCTACAATATCGTCGCCATGCTGTGAAGCAAGACGGATAGCCGTCTTACAGTCGCGTCGATGCAATGTGATTGTACCATCATCGGCTTTGAAACCAATAACCTCATCACCGGGCAGAGGATTACAATTAGCGCATCGCTCGTATGGAATTTTCTTCTGTTTGTTTAAGAGACCGTGCAGATGCGCTTTGGCCTTATATGTACGTACGTGGTCGAGCCAATCGGGAGAGGGGCTGACATTCTCATTTGAACCAATCTCTACACAGTCGCCCGACGCGAGTTGTGTCTTTACCGATACAAGGCGACCGTTTACGCGTGCATACTGCGCGTGCTCGGCAAGTTTGGTATGTATCTCAAAAGCAAAGTCGAGTGCTGTAGAATCTTTAGGAAGTATGACTGCCTTTCCCTGCGGTGTAAAGACTGTAATGTCATCATTATAGAACGACGACGTTATTCCATCCATATACTCAACCTCCTTGCGGTGGTTGGCAATATCCTTAAGCAGTTCTTTGAATTTCTCTATCCAATTGGCAATATTACCCTCGTTGCGCTCGGACAAGCATCCGAACTGCGATTTTCGCACCATACGCTCTGATGAAATATGCACCTCTTCCCACACGCCCGAGTCGGTGAGCAGCTTCACATGGAAACTCTGATAACCATTTTCTTTGGGCGAGTCGATGTAATTGGCAACACTGCCGGGTTTCTCTTTGAAACGGTCGGTGAGCATAGAATAGATTCTAAGGCTCATATCCTTCTCGGAGTAGTCGCCATAGGGATATATTATGCGTACATAATATTTGCCCTGCACGTGATTAAAGTCGCAATTGGCAGCGTGCATCTTTTTCCAGATGCTGTAGGGGCCACGACTCACAATCTCGGTACGTGCCAAGAGAATATCATTTTCGCTAAGCATTTTTTCAATCTTGGCAATGAATCCCGAGAGAGAAGTTGTCTTTTCATTCATCTCATTCTCGACAAGCTGTGCCATCATCGCATAGTCACGCGGACAACGGAAGCGGAATGACAGGTTCTCGAGTTCTCGTTTAATATGATATAGTCCCAAACGATGTGCCAGAGGAGCGTAGAAATAGTCGGTCTCTCCCGCAATCTTCATCTGCTTGTCGGGGCGCATACTGCTTAGCGTACGCATATTATGCAGACGGTCGGCAAGTTTTATGAGCAGAGCACGAATATCGTACTGCAACGAGTCGAGCATCTGTTTATAGTTATCAATCTGTTTCGTAGCCTCATAATGTGTACGTTTCTTCTTGGTAACGACATTTACAAGGAATGCAACATCATCGCCGAAGCGCTCGCGAATATCCTCGATTGTATAATCGGTATCCTCGACCACATCGTGTAAAAACGCAGCAATTATAGGGGCAGGGCCAAGTCCCAGCTCCTCGGCAACGATACGTGCCACTGCCAAAGGATGCATAATATATGGTTCGCCCGACTTGCGGCGCTGGTCCTTATGCGCCTCCTTTGCCAAAAGATATGCCTCGCGAATGCGCTTTACATCCTCGGAGCCCAAACGACGGGCAAGAATCGCCAACAATTCATCTACTCCACGGTCAATTTCCTTGTATTCCATAGCTAAAAGATTTTAAACTGCTTCTAGAAGCTGTTTAAATTTCTAAAAAATATTTTCTTACAGAAGCTGATAGTTTCGCCGTTTTTTATGTTCAATAATGCCTGTTTCTTTCTTTTTTGCGGTTACATAGCCCGCTATGCGCCCTTTAAAAATAAATAAACAGGCATTATTGCTCTATAAAAAACTTGGCGATATAATTTTAAACTGCTTCTTAATCACAGAGTGCGAATATGGCAAAAAAATATCAACATACAAACGAAAAGTATAAAAATTACGAAAAAACATAAAAATAGCTATAGCATTATAAGAGGCTGTTTAGATTTCTAAAAAAAATATTCATATAGAAGCTGACGGTTTCGTCGTTTTTTATATTCAAAAATGCCTGTTTGTCTCTTTTTTGCGGTT
>JAGCKB010000113.1 GCA_017647725.1 Bacteroidaceae bacterium | reverse complement strand
GCCGCTTGAATACAAAATTGAGAGGGATAAAAGGAAACACATCTTATTCCTCGGTGACCTGTTTGCAGGAAGTGAGGATAGGCTGTTAACCTCTATTATCGAGGAACTGAATACCGACTTCTACTGTATGTATCGTACTCAGACCAAAGGCCCCAACAATGGCGTAGATGAGGTTAGACTATTATCGTCTTTGGATGCTCTCAGGCCCGATTTTATTGTAGCGCATGGTACTGCTGCCACTATTGCAGTACAAGAGATTGCCCCAATGTTATTACCGATGGCTGATATTCCAAAGGTACTGATAAAACCTTGTTTCGATACAAGTAATATTCTCGATAGTATGATTCCTCAAAAAGAACGTAAAACGAGAATTGAACTGTGAAACGCTGGGAAAAAGGAGTTTCTTACCGTAAGTCGTCAGATGGTGATAGAATACCGTCAACTCGAAGAGAAACTCTATCGGAGCGGCCTTGGCAATGTGCATACACTATTCTTTGAGTCGGATATTGATACTCCGGCTTATAGGAATTATCTCGACCATTTTAGCAGTGCGGTAGTTGTACCTGCTGACAATGAGTCGTCGCCCGAGGCTGCAAGTCGTATTGCTACATTTATCCGAGGCTTATTGGCGGTGTAAGATAACGAGTAGGAGTTATTTGTTTTGTCATTATAGTAATGAAGGTGCCCCAAAAGTAATTGGAGCACCTTCAAACTTATATATGCGGTATTCTATTATCTAATCATTACCTTTTTGCCATTTACGATATAAATACCTTTGCCTGGCTGTTGAACTTTGCGTCCTTGAAGGTCGTAGATGGCATTGTTATCATCTTCGATAGTTACATCTGCAATGCCAGTGCCATCCTCTACAATGTCGATGCGAAAAAGGTTGCTGTAGTTGTCGCTTAGGCCGACCGAGTTAGACCACGCATCGAATGTACCTGCTGCCATAATTATAATAGAGCCGTCGGTGGCACCGTCGTTTCTCTTGTTGACAAGGTAGTAGGTGTTCTCGATAGAGGTGCTGCCGTCGTTGATGCTCCAATCGCAGTAGGTGGCGTTATATTGGGCAAGGGTACCACTGTTGTTATTGTAGCCGTAGTTTTTGCCTGCACGCCAAATGATATAAAGATTTTTATCTTTATTGTAAAGGCTGTATTTGCCGCTATTCTCTTTCTTGCAAAGGAATTTTGCTGCGTTGCCAAGCTCGGCTGCCGATGTTGTACCGATGTTAAGTGTGTTGTTATCATCGATATAAAGTGCATACTCCTTACCGCTCTTCTGGACGTTTGTGAGTGTTACAGTCTTGCCATCCCATTTGTCGGGCGCTCCGCCTCCTGCAAGAAGATAGTAGATGTAGTCAATCTCCTCGGCGGTTGGGTTGGCACTGAGGGCATTGATAGCCTCGCTGACAATTGCTTTCAGCTAGTCCGATACATAGGCGCTCTTTACTACCTCTCCGAAATAGCTCTTAAGAAAGGCGCGACGGTCGACGTCTCTCTTGATGCTGTAAGCGCCGCTTGTGATATACTCAAGTTCGTAGGCAACGTAAATATTGTCGAATCCGTCGAAGTTATGCTGTCCCTCGCCATTGGGGAAGCTTGTCGATACGGGGTTATTGCGTTTGCCAAAGCCGGTGAGTGTCTCCTCGTAGATGAAACCAATTCTGTTGTCGGCCTGAAGGTCCATTGAACTATATGCCGATGAGGTCTTGCTCACCTCGAAGTATCCGTTCCAGCCTGTTGCAAAGTACGATGTCTTGGCAATGTCGTTAACGTCGGTAAGTTCCTTATAGTAGATACCTACGTTGGTGCGTCCGCTACCTGTAGGGAGCGACTGCAATGCAAGATACATCTCTTTGCCGTCGCTATTGCGAACAACGGGTATAATAAGAATCTCACCATTTGTGGAATTGCCGCCGGGGGTGTGTCCTGCACCGTCGAAATTGCTCTTTACTGCACTCTCCCAGCTGCCTTCGCCCTCAATAGCGTTGCTGTAGGTATAGATATTATAGATACGTCCACCACCTACGCGGCTTGACAGTATTACGCGACCGTCGGGAAGTTCTTCGCATTTGGGCTCATCGCCACCTGTTGCGGGAAGTGCAGAGGCACCGCCAAGAGCCTGCCAGGTAGCACCAAAGTCGTCGGAATATACTACGCGGTTACCATTGGGACGTGCGCACAATGCAGCGTAAATGCGGTAGTACTTGTCTTTCTTTATAATACGGCTCTGGAATACCTTACCTCCACCTACAAATGCCGATTGTATGGGGTTGCCTTTGTCGAACAGACTGTAGATCTCTTCGGTAATGTCTATGGGCTTCTCCCAGGTCTCACCATTATCCTTACTGCGGATGAGAGCGATGAGGTTGGGGTTTTTACGTGTGGTATTTGCATTGGCATATACTGTGCATCCTGCTACAGCTATGATAATAACCTCGTTGCTGGTGCGGTCGGCAACAATTGCGGGGTCGCCAAATGCTGTGTCGAAATAGTTCTTAGTTGCCGATGTGCGTCCTGTACCCACTGCAACATCAATCATATCGCTCCAGTTCTCGCCATTGTCGTCGCTGATGCGGCATACAACGTCTACCTGTCCGTATCCGGGGTCGGTACCGCATACCAAACGTGCCGCAGATGCTATAAGGCGTCCGTTGCTTGTCGTTGTGAGACCGGGAATACGGGAGGGAGGAATTATACCGTCGCCATTGCTGGTGTTAAACAAATCCTGTCGTTTGGGCGTAGCTGCAGCTTTAATATTGCTGATTGTGATTGTATTATCATCTACTGTTATGTCGGCACCGTTTATAATGTTGTCGACAATGCCGGCTTTAAGACTCTCGGCTGTAATCTTGTTGGGTGTGATGAAAAATCCACCGTCGAAAGCATATTCGCTTGTACCATCGTGTGTATATGTTACGTAGGCATCGTGCTCACCCTCTATTACCACGTTGTAAATATAGGCACCCTCAATGTCGACAGGCTCGAAGCGCCACATATTGTCGTCGGCGGTAGCGCCATCGGCCCAGGTGGTGATAAAGTCGGCACCGCCAACCTTGAAGTTTGCACCGCCGTTGGTACAGTTGATGGCCTCGCTGAAGAAGTAGTAGCGAAACTCGCCAACATCAACTGTAGAACCCACTGTCAACTCTTTGTAGCTACCTGCGATTGAACTGCCCCAGTTGGTTCCTGCTACCAAAGGATTGCCATCGCCGTTCTTGATACCAATCTTGCTGCTTCCATCGTTTACGGTAACGTACCATATACCATTGTTAGTGGGGACAATTACGTTCGACTGCAGTGTGAAGCGTAATCCGTTTCCGCTGTGCAGGGCATTGTTATAGAGGTGCTCGTTGCGTGATGTCGCCTTGCTTACAAGGTGGTAGTAACCTGTTTTTACATCCTTTGCAACGGGAATATCTACCTCCTGACCGTTAAGGAATGCCTCGATGTCGTTCACCCAAGCGGCACACTGCTCACCTGCAACACCGCTGCTTGTGAAGCGGTTAAGAAGAGCATTAAGAGCTGCCAATTTCTCGCTGTTGTTTTTATACTCCTCGCGCAGAATCTGTACCTTTTCGTACTGATGGATACCCTCGATAAGGCGCTCGAAGCGTACACTCGAACGGTTTCCGGGATAGTAGCAATATGTGTCACCCGAGCCGAATTTACGGTATCGGCTGTCGGTAAGAGGATGCTCGTCCCAATTTATCCAAGCCCAATGCAGATAACCGTTGAGGTTATTTGCAGCTGCATAAAGAGGCAGGTAAGCGGCCTCGGCGGGGTAGGAGTTAGTGTAGATGTTGGGCTCGCTGTCGGCACAACTTGTGTAGAATGTTGTAATGCGGTTCTTAGCCTTGCGGTCGGCCATCTGTGCGGCTGTAAAGAGTTTATCCTGTCCCAATGCCACGCAGAAGTCCTGTAGTTTGTCACTCAGTGACGAGTGGTAGTTGCCGGCCAATGCCATCTTGAAACCTATTGAGTTGGCAATGTTGTAGGCGTTGAGCATATCGCTCTCGGCACGCTCATCCATTGCTATATTGGTCTTTTCGAACCAACCTTTCTGCTGCAGGTGGCTCTTGAATGCTTTCAAGAAACTTGTCCACAACTCGCGGTATTGCGCTGTGCTAGTGGTTGTCTTTATGTATTTGTAGCTGTTGCTTGCCTCGTCGAAATAACGGAAACTCATATCCCAGGGTACCATACTGAAGCAATTTATCTGCTTGTCGATACCATACTCGGCACAAAGCTCGACATATTTGTCGAATATAGTATAGTCATATTCCCACTCGCCATTGCTCTTCTTAATTGTCTGCACCATAGGGTCGAAGCGGTCGGGCTCGTGTGTCTGTTCGCCCCAAGGCTCGTAGAACATTATTGCCGACACAGTGCGCTGACCTGCGCGACCGAGTGCTTGAAGATAGGGACGCAGTGCATCGAGATGCTCTTTGCTCCAGCGTTCTACGCCGTAGTAACGGCTTACAGCGTAGGGCTGCTGCCAGAAGTCGAGGTGAAATTTCTGCTCGGCAACGGTGGGCAGTGCGTGGCTGTCTACGTTAATATTCAGTGTAAGGCTCTTTACTACCTCGCCGGTCTCGTTTACAATCTGAAGTTCACTTGTATATTGGCCTGCCTCGGCATCACGCGGAACCTCAATTGTGCACCATACGGGACGTGTCTCCATTGCGGGTACTGCGTGGGGTTTATCCTGGTCAATGACATCGGCAACAAGCCAGGTGGGAAGTGTCATCGGGTGATTACCGCAAGCGTCATAGTCATCGGTGATAACGTAATTTACGAAACGTGCATCGCCTGCATCCTTGATACCTGTTGCTGTGCCATCCTTTTTCCATTCGCTCATACGTACGCTGAGTGTTCCCTCGTCGCTTTTGCTGTAGAGAACAGCCTGTATGTTGGCGCGTTCGCCTTTCCAAGCGTGGATAGTGGCCTCGTCTTTCTGTTTCAGTTGGGGAACTTTGTGAAGCGAGTAGTGTACGTCACGCGAAGCCCACGATGCGTTCAGACCATCGGGGATTGCACTCCACTCGGCAACGTCGGGGCTTGTTCCCACGCGAGGCTCATTGTAGTCGTCTATGGGGTAACCCTCGGGCTCAATATCCTCGGCAACACCCGATATTCTTAGTGTTACGTCTATTATAGAACCACCGTCGGTGATAAATTTGTCGCCCTCGCCTGCAGGGTCTATGCTGTTCCACTCTACTTTATAGCGCATACGGTAGGTTGAACCTACAGCAAGCCCTTCGGGTACTTTGAACGAACCGGGTGCAAGGACATTTCCGCTTGTTAGTCGTGTACCGTCGCTGTTCCAACCGCTGTCGCCATTGGTGTTATGTCCGTATAGCGACCAACACATAAGCTCATTGCCTTCACCTTTTGTGTATGGGCCTGTTCCCTCGAGGTTTACGTTGAACTGTTTGCTGTTGTCCCAATCGACATAAACGTATCCGTGCATCCACTCGCCATTGATGGTTATGAGAGGAGTTACAACATCGCCCGATTTAACGTTAAATGTTGTAGAGGTCTTGTCGAAGTAAGCTGCGCAGCCGGGTGCCGAAGCAATTCCGTTAAGTGTCTGCTGCTCGCTCTGTGTGCCTACTATGCCTACGGCCTTGGGATAGTGGGTCGAGTGCGTAATCTTTACGTCGGCACCGTGTGCTACATAGTAGTCGGATTGCTGTGCGTTCGCACCTATACCAAACAGGGTACAGAACAGTGCGAAAAAGGTTAGTGCTTTAAGCTTCATAAATGTTGATTATAAAATAGTTAATATGTTTTTTCGGTTATTGCAAATATATTACAAACGAGCGAGAAACATGAAGTTTACTTCAATGTTTTTCACAGCGAGTGTAGTTAATTTTAGGCACTGTTTAGAAATATCCTTAAAAACCTGTGTGATAGCTTTTTAATTGCTCGCGAAGCTCTTTTGATGATGTTCCGCAGAATTTGTCGAGCAGCGCCCAGAATTGCGGACTGTGGTCCATGTGTACGGTGTGACACAGCTCGTGTCTCAGTACATAGTCGATAAGTTCTATTGGCAGCAGAACAAGGTATATGCTAAGGGATATTGAGCCTCGTGTGCTGCAACTGCCCCAACGCGAGTGACTGTCGCGCACACTGACGTTGCTGTATTTTATATTGTGTTGTGTCGCGAGCTGTGCAAGGCGCTTGGGTATTATCAGTTTGGCTCTGTGTCGCAGAGCTGTCTTTATCGCATCACGTAACTGTTCTTGTGTATCGCTGTTCGAAAAATTGGCAGAGGCGGGGCAGGATAGTATGTATACCCCATCTTTTCCGGTAATTTGTATATCTTCGTTATTGCTTTGCTGTAGTTTCAGATAAAAGCAGGGGCCTTTAAGGGTGAAATCCCAATCTATGATTCTCAGTCGGGTGCCTGCAACCTCTTCTTTTAATCTTTCGCAATTATTATCTATTATCTCTTCCAATAATCTTATAGGGCATATATAGGGTAGTGTGGCAGTTATGCAACCACCGCGCACCCTGAGTGTTATTCTCTTGGCACGCGGCTTGCGTATAACGGTTATTTCCCCCAATTCGGGGTGCTTGAATATACTTTTTTTCTCTTGCATTATCCCTCGATAATGTGTGTGCCCGATGCACCCTCAATGGCATCTGCCTTTGTTATTATTACTTTGCTCACTCCGCCCTCGAGAGCTGCAAAGGCATTGTCAATCTTGGGTATCATACCTCCGCTTATAGTGCCGTCGGCAAGCAGTTGTTTGTAGCTCTCTCGGTTTATAAGTGGTATGAGGCTTGTTGCATCGTCGGGATTGCGCATTACTCCGGGGTGCTCGAAACAGTAGGTGAGTGTTACATCGAAATTGCCGGAAAGTGCCTTTGCAGTCTCCGATGCAATGGTGTCGGCATTGGTGTTAAGCAGGTTGCCTTTGCCGTCGTGGGTAAGTGGTGCCATAATAGGTACTATTCCCTCTTCAATGAGCTTGCTAAGCATAGCTCCGTCGGCGCTATCTACATCGCCTACAAAACCCCAATCGACCTCTCCGGCAGGGCGCTTATGAGCACGAAGCACGTTGCAATCGGCTCCAGTCAGTCCTAAGGCGTTTACACCACGTGCCTGCAGTCCTGCAACAATATTTTTGTTTACAAGGCCGCCGTATACCATAGTTACAACTTTTAGTGTCTCGGCATCGGTGATGCGGCGTCCGCCTACCATACGGCTCTCTATGCCCAACGACTCGGCTATGCGTGTTGCAGAGCGTCCGCCGCCGTGTATGAGCACTTTGTATCCTTCGATGGCTGCGAAGCGGTCGAGAAGATTATCGAGACTCTCTTTCTCCTCGACAATCTTCCCTCCTACTTTTATTACTGTTATTTTCTTTTTCATCAATAGTCGAGATATGTGTATCCGTATAGTCCTGAACGGTAGTTCGAAAGGAATTCTTTGCCCTCCTCGAGGCTTATGCGACCCTCTTTGACAGCACTTGTAACCCAACGCTCGAGTGTGCGCACAAGTTTGCGTGCATCGTACTGTACATAGTCGAGAACGTCGGCAATGGTCTCTCCATCGATAATTCTTTCGATGTTATATCCTTTCTCGTCGACGCTGATGTGTACTGCATTGGTGTCGCCAAAGAGGTTGTGCATATCTCCAAGAATCTCCTGGTAAGCACCCACGAGGAATACTCCAAGATAGTACGGCTCGTTCGATTTCACTTTGTGTACCTTCAGTGTGTCGGCTTTGCTGCTGTAGTTTATAAAGTCGGTTATCTTACCGTCGCTGTCGCAGGTCATATCCTGAATGGTGCAGCTGCGGTCGGGGCGCTCGTCGAGTCGGTGTATGGGCATAATGGGGAAGAATTGGTCTATTCCCCAGCTGTCGGGCAGGCTCTGGAAGAGCGAGAAATTACAGAAGTATTTATCGGCTAATAGCTTGGGTAGTTTGCGGAAGTCGTCGGGCACGTGTTTCATACTCTTTGTGAGCGCCTGTGTCTCGCGTGTGATACTCCAGAACATACTTTCGATTTGTGCACGTGTCTTAAGGTCGACGATACCGTGACTGAAAAGTTCTAATGCCTCTTCGCGTATCTGCTGTGCGTCGTGCAGCGCCTCGAGCATTGTGCGTTGGTCAAGTTCGCACCATATTTTGTATAGCTCTTTTGCAAGGTCGTGGTCGTTTGCTGCTACCTCCCAATCCTCATCCATCTGTGGCAGGGCGGCTGTCTCAAGAACCTCGAATACCAAAATGGCGTGGTGTGCCGATACCGAGCGTCCGCTCTCGGTGATGATGTTGGGGTGGGGGACATTGTTCTTGTCGGCAGCATCGACAAATGTGAATATAGCGTCATTTACGTACTCCTGTATCGAGTAGTTGACACTGCTCTCGCTGCTCGACGAACGGGTTCCGTCGTAGTCTACTCCAAGACCTCCGCCAATGTCGGTGAACTCTACCTCATAACCCAATTTTCGTAACTGCACATAGAACTGCGATGCTTCGCGCAGCGCTGTTTTAATGTGGCGTATGCGTGTTACCTGGCTTCCTATGTGGAAATGTATAAGTTTAAGACAATCTCTTATATCGAATTTATCGAGAATGTCGAGTGCTTCGAGAAGCTCGCTCGATGTTAGTCCGAATTTGCTTGCATCGCCTCCACTCTCTTCCCATTTACCGCTGCCTTCGCTTGCCAATTTAATGCGTATACCAATGTTGGGGCGCACACCAAGGCGCTTGCCTATCTTGGCAATACGCTTCAGCTCGTTCAGCTTTTCTACAACAAGGAAAATGCGGCGGCCCATCTTCTGTGCCAAAAGGGCAAGCTCTATGTAGCTGTCGTCTTTATATCCGTTGCAGATGATGAGTGAGTCGCTGTCGGCATTCATTGCAATAACGGCGTGTAGCTCGGGCTTTGAACCAGCCTCAAGACCGATATTGTACTTTTTGCCGTGGCTCATAATCTCCTCGACAACGGGGCGCATCTGATTAACCTTTATGGGATATACAATAAAGTTCTCGGCTTTATATTTGTACTCATCGGCTGCAATCTTGAAACAGCTCGATATTTTTTCGATACGGTTGTCAAGAATGTCGGGGAAGCGGATAAGAACTGGTGCTGCTACGTCTCTTAGCTGTAGCTCATCCATTAGTTGTTTTAGGTCTACTGCGACTCCATCTTTCTTGGGGGTAACTGCTACGTTGCCCTCTTCGTTGATGCTGAAATAGGATGCTCCCCAACCTTTGATGTTATAGAGCTCTTCCGAGTCTTCAATGCGCCATTTTCTCATATAACTTAATATTTGTTAGTTATTTAATGTCTGTGTTTCTCAGGGTAATGAACCGTGTGTCGGGTTGTACGAAACGGGTATCTCTTTTATGAACTTATCTACCGATTCGTCAATCTGGCTGCGGTCTTCGAGTTTGTCGGCTACAAATGTGTAGGTAGCCTTGCTGTAATGGGTTATGCGTTTGCCGAGCTGTTCGACAATGAATGCGCGCAACTCTTCATCGTTTTTCTCTTTTATGAGCGGGCGTTTGTTGCGGGCGATACTCAGTCTTATGAATAGTCGCTCTATAGGAACGTCAAGGAATACTGTTGTTCCTTGGTTGTTCATATAGTCGATATTGTCGAAGAAGCAGGGGGTACCTCCTCCGGTCGAGATTACCACATCCTCGAACTCGGCTACCTCGTGCAGCATACGTTGCTCTATGAGACGGAACCCCTCTTCGCCCTTCTCGGCAAATATCTGGGCTATTGTCTTGCGGTAACGCTGTTCGATGTAAAGGTCGAGGTCGATGAACTGCAGTTGCAGTCTCTTGGCAAGAGCCTCTCCTAATGTGGTCTTGCCTGCACCCATATATCCTATGAGAATAATACGTGTCATTCAGCTTTCTTTGTGTAGCGTTTGCGGCTTTTTGTCGTGGGTTTGCCACCCTCGTCCTGCTTTTGTACTATTTCCATACATTCGGCAAGGCTTAGTTCGGCAGGTACAATGCCTTTGGGTAGTTTGTAGTTACTCTTCTTGTAGCATATATATGGGCCGAAACGACCGTTGAGAACCTGTAGCTCGGGCTCCTCGTCAAATGTTTTTATAATCTTTTCGGCATCGGCTTTGCGCTTCTCTTCTATCAGTATCTGCGCCTCCTCCAATGTAACTGTCATTGGGTCGTGGCTCTTGGGTAGCGAGATATAGGCATTGCCTATTTTTATGTAGGGACCGAATCGTCCTGCACCTATTGTGACATTCTCGCCTTCATATTTGCCCAGTGTACGGGGCAGGCCAAATAGGTCGAGTGCCTCCTCAAGGGTTATTGTCTCAAGTGTCTGACCGGGCTTCATCTGAGCAAAGCGGGGCTTCTCTTCATCGGTTGCCGAACCAATCTGTACGATGGGACCGAAACGACCAATTTTTACCGAAACGGGCTTGCCGCTTGCAGGGTCGGTACCCAAAATGCGCTCGCCAACCTTGTGCTCGGTCTTTGTTTGCAGTATACTGTCTATCTGTGGTGCAAAGTCGGAGTAGAACTCTTTTATGGGGCCAACCCACTCTTTTTTGCCGTCGGCAATATCGTCAAAATCTTTTTCGACGGTGGCAGTGAAATTATAGTCCATAATCTCGGGGAAGAACTCCAAGAGGAAATCGTTTACAACGATTCCAATGTCGGTGGGCATAAGTTTCTGTTTCTCGGCACCTACGGTCTCCTTACCCTGCTTGGTGCTTATCTTGCTGCCTTTGAGTGTGAGTATGTCATACTGGCGTGTTGTACCGGTCTTATTGCCCTTCTCGACATATTCGCGCTGCTGGATAGTGCTGATTGTGGGGGCATAGGTCGAAGGACGGCCTATTCCCAACTCCTCGAGTTTTCGCACGAGGCTTGCCTCGGTATAGCGGGGAGGATGCTGCGTGAATCGCTCGGTGGCTGTAATCTCTATGGGTGTAGGTGCTTCGCCTATGTTAACTATCGGCAGTATGGCTGTATCGGCGCTTGTCTCCTCGTCGGTCGATTCACGGTATACGTGTAAGAATCCGTCGAATACGGTTACCTCGCCTGTGGCGATGAAGCTCTCCTCGTGTCCGCTTATTGAGATGTTTACAGTGGTCTTTTCAACAAGTGCATCGGACATTTGTGATGCTATAGTGCGTTTCCAGATAAGCTCATAGAGACGCTTCTCGGGGATACTGCCTTCAATAGAGCTATTCTCCATAAATGTGGGTCGGATGGCTTCGTGTGCCTCCTGTGCTCCTTTTGAATTTGTCGAGTATTTGCGTGTCTTAAGATATTCGCTGCCGTATGTGTCGGTGATAACTTTCTTGCACGAGCCTATGCACAGTGATGAGAGGTTTACCGAGTCGGTACGCATATAGGTGATGTATCCGCTTTCGTAAAGACGCTGTGCTATTGTCATTGTCTGCGACACTGTAAAGTGTAGCTTGCGAGCAGCCTCTTGCTGCAGCGTAGATGTTGTAAAGGGTGCTGCGGGGCTTTTCTTCAGCGGCTTTGTGTTTACATCCACGATGCTGAACTCTGCTCCAATGCAAGATTTAAGAAACTCTTCGGCCTCTTGGTGGGTTTTGAAACGTTTCGATAGCTCGGTGGGGAGCAGACGTTTCTCGCCATTATTGTCGGACAATTCGAAGAGGGCTGTCACTCTGTAACCCGATTCGCTTACGAAATTGTTAATCTCGCGTTCGCGCTCGACGATAAGGCGCACTGTCACCGACTGCACTCGTCCTGCCGAGAGCGCGGGCTTTACCTTGCGCCAAAGTACAGGAGATAGCTTGAATCCTACCAGACGGTCGAGTACGCGGCGCGCCTGCTGCGCATATACAAGATTGGTGTCTATGTCGCGCGGATTCTCTATTGCATTCAGAATAGCGCTCTTGGTAATTTCGTGGAATACAATGCGCTTGGTCTTTTTGGGGTCAAGCCCAAGAACAGTGAAAAGATGCCAGCTTATAGCTTCTCCCTCGCGGTCTTCATCGGAAGCCAACCACACAGTGTCGGCTTTTTGTGCTTCGGTGCGCAGCGAGGCTACCAATTTCTGTTTCTCGATGGGGATTTC
>JAGCKB010000112.1 GCA_017647725.1 Bacteroidaceae bacterium | reverse complement strand
GCTATTATCGTGGTGGATGAACAAACTGGCTCGTTTTCAACGAGAGTGGACGGCAATGTCCTATCTGCCGGCAACGCTGCTGTTGGCATTTATGACTGACATCGACCGTAATATCTACACAGGAGAGACCAAGTACCTCTTTTGGACAATAGTGCTGCTTGTAGGATTCCTGGTATATGCCTTTTTTGCCTTTCTGCTGCAAAGAATACTGTTTGCAAAGATTAAGAACCCCAAGATGGAGGGTAACAGAATTGTATGGCGCAACCTGTTACTCTTCACTTTGATGTTTCTGCTCACGGGATGGCTCTCCAATGGAAACGAGAGCATAAAGTACGAGGCAACAGCCTACAGCCGTTTTAAGCAGGGCGATATTGACGGCGCATTGAATGTTGCAAGCCGCTCTCTGAATACAACCCACGAGCTCACAGCAGCACGTGCCTACTATTTGTCGCAATGCGGCAATATGGGTGACAAACTCTTTACCTATCCACAGTATTATGGCGCCGAGGGACTTCTGCCACCAATGAAGCAACTGACACCTCTCTCGCCCGACACCGTATATGCAGCAATAGGAGTAAAGCGTAATGTGGGCGAAGGTGCTATGGAGTATCTCTATAGAGTGGTGCAGGCCGATAGCATATCTCGTACTGCTGCCGATTATTTCCTATGCGGACTATTGCTGGAAAAACGACTGACCGACTTTGTTGATTATCTGCCCCGATTCTATAATTTTGCTCAAGGCGACAGCCTGCCCCGTCATTATAAGGAGGCACTTATATATTATGCGACAGTAATGTCCGATATTGAGTTACCCTTCGACTCCGAGGCAATGCGTGCCGGACTCATCACTATGGGACTTATGAACTGGCAGTATGGCGACGAATTGCCAAAGCATTATATCGACGCTTTTAGAGATTTCGCCATTCCAACGGAAAAGATGGCAAAACTGTTCGACCTTGAGTCTCTTGGCAAGGAATTTGCAGCAATGCTCGAACTCGAGCGTCAGCACCCCGAGATACAGATACGCTCAAACTACATAAGAAAGAATTTCGGTCACACCTATTGGTGGTACTATGCCTATAGCGATTAAAATAGGGTAGTAGTCGCTTGCAGTGCCTTATATTAGTGATAGCCAACGACTTTTATCTCTTATGTTGAAAAAAAGGATATAACCTTATTTTAGCGAAACAACTTTTTTGAAATATTTTTGAAAGAAAATCTCTTTTAGACTTGCAAGTGTGAGAAAATATTCATACCTTTGCATCGCTTTTCCACAGAAAAGCAGACATAACAGATGGTGACTATAGTTCAGTCGGTTAGAGCGTCAGATTGTGGTTCTGAATGTCGTGGGTTCGAATCCCACTAGTCACCCTGAAAAATTCCTTGATAATCGCGATTATCAAGGAATTTTCTTTTATATGTCTTTCTATGTTTTAGTGGAATTCCGTCACTGGGGATGTTCACATCCCGAAAATTATTTCCACATCTGAAGATGCTTATACTCATAACCGGTGGATTAATAAATCCGCCGGGACGGGGTCTATCCATCCATTTGGGTCGCTTGCGGCTTCGGCTGTCCGGTATAAGTTCGCCTTTGTATCGGGCATAGAGCTCGCGGTATATCGCCTCAAATATGCTTTCTGAACGGCGCTTATTAGCATCAGCCAGCGTGCTGCGACCTATCTTGAAGGTTATGCCAATGTGTGCCAACTTGTTGGTGTCGGCAAGCAGAGAGGTGGTTATC
>JAGCKB010000111.1 GCA_017647725.1 Bacteroidaceae bacterium | reverse complement strand
TTGTTGGAATTGTACTTTCTTATTTGCTCGCTACCCAATTTGACCCCTCTGCAGAAAATGTGTCGCTCGGTCTTTATGGTATTGCTATTGCTTCGGTGGGTATGCTTTCGACACTTGGTATAACCCTTGCTACCGATGCGTATGGTCCCATTGCCGATAATGCAGGTGGTAATGCCGAGATGAGCGGTCTGGAACCCGAGGTTCGTCGTCGCACCGATGCTCTCGACTCGCTTGGAAATACAACCGCTGCTACAGGTAAGGGATTTGCCATTGGTTCGGCTGCGCTCACTGCTTTGGCACTGTTGGCATCGTATATCGAGGAGATACGTATTGCTATGGAGCGTACCGACCCCAATACCCTCATTAATGGTATTCCGCTTATGCAGGCAAACATCTTCGATTTTATGCAGCACTTCAATGTAACACTTATGAACCCTATGGTAATATGTGGTATCTTCATTGGTGCTATGATGGCTTTCCTCTTCTGCGGATTGACAATGAATGCTGTTGGACGCGCTGCTCAGAAGATGGTTAATGAGGTTCGTCGCCAGTTTACCGAGATTAAGGGTATTCTTACAGGTAATGCCGAGCCCGATTACTCTCGTTGTGTCGAGATTTCTACTCTCGGTGCACAGCAGGAGATGGTTCTTCCATCGGTGCTTGCTATTGCTGCACCCATTATCACCGGTGTTGTACTTGGTGTTCCCGGTGTCATTGGTCTGCTCGTCGGCAGCCTCTCGTCGGGATTCCTGCTCGCTGTTTTCCTTGCCAATGCAGGAGGTGCTTGGGATAATGCCAAGAAGTATATCGAGGAGGATAACTACGGTGGCAAGGGTAGCGATACTCACAAAGCTACTGTTGTTGGCGATACAGTTGGTGACCCCTGTAAAGATACATCGGGCCCCAGCCTAAACATCCTCATTAAGCTAATGAGTATGGTTGCAATTGTTATGGCAGGTCTTACACTTGCATTTACAATTTTATAATAATGTGTAAACTATTAAGTAAACTATTTATACTACTGTTGCCGCTTGTCTGCGCCTGTTCGTCGGATAGCGGCAACAGTTCTGTACCACAACTGCCTGTCGACCCCGTGGGCACACAAACATTTAAGGTGGTTCCCGGGGAGTCGTCAATCAAAATCGATATATTCGATGCTACAATCTTTGCCGACGATACCCTGGGGCTCTATGGCGATAATCTACGCTTTGTATCCCTGGGGCAGTGTAAGGGTGTGGGGTATATTATCGAAATACCTCGTGTCGGGTGGCAAAGGAACTGTAACTCCCTGCGTGCAGGAGAGGGATATATCGCTTGCAATATAACCGAGGAGGGTAGCACTTTCGCCTCGCTGTATGTCGATGCGATAGACTCTCTTGGTGTGGCAACGGTAAAGAGTCTTGTTCCGCTCTTCGGACGTTTCGACCGATTCGCTGTAAACCCCAAAGAACTTTTTCTTACTGCTGAGTCAGGCGATACGACAGCCTTCATAATCCATCCGACAACCTACACAGCTACGTTGGCATCGGGTGAGTGGGTGCGTCTGCAACCAAATGTTGCATACGTCTCACTGTCGTACGACGAGAATAGCACAGGTGAAGAGCGTTACGATACGCTGCGATTATATAACGGATATTTCGAGACACACGAAATTCCAATTCATCAGAGTAAATAAATTTGGTATATAGTCGTTAAAATCGCTAAAAACCGTTACCTTTGAAACGAAAATTATAACCGACATAATTATGCTTTCTGTAGAAACAAGAAAAGAGATTATAGCGCTAATTAATCGCGAAGTTGTTCCTGCAACAGGTTGCACCGAGCCTGTAGCGGTGTCGTTGTGTACAGCCAAGGCTGTAGAGACATTAGGCTTTCTGCCACAGAGCATCGAGGTGCGCCTCAGTCCCAATATCCTAAAAAACGCGATGGGAGTAGGTATTCCCGGCACGGGTATGATAGGACTGCCCATTGCCGTTGCTCTTGGCGCCATTGTGGGGCGCAGCGAGTATAACCTTGAGGTGCTGAAGGACACCACTCCCGAGGCTGTAGAGCAGGGGCGCCGTATGATAGACGACGGCTGCATAAATATTGCTCTTAAAGAGGGTGCTTGCGATATGCTGTATATCGAGGTTACAGTGTCGGCGGGCGATGATAGTGCCACAGTTGTAATCGCGGGTGCTCATACCAATTTTGTATATATAGAGCATAACGGCGTTGTGTTGCACGACAGACGCACTCCTGTGGGTGCTGTGGCATCTTCGGACAAAAGTGTAGAACTCACTTTCGAGAAGGTGTGGGAGTTTGCAACAGCCTCACCCATTGATGAACTTAGTTTCATCCTTAAGGCTCGCGACCTAAACAAAGCCGTTGCCGAGGAGTCGTTGAAAGGGGAGTGGGGACACTGTCTGGGACGCACCATAAGTGCTGCCCCGCAGCAGACAATTTTCGGCGATACAACATTCACACGAATGGTCTCTTACACCTCGGCTGCCTGCGATGCACGTATGGGTGGTGCAAAGATTCCGGTTATGAGTAATTCGGGTAGTGGAAACCAGGGAATAGCCTCAACACTTCCAGTCGTTGTTTATGCCGAGGAAATTAAGGCAAGCGAGGAGCAGCTTATTCGTGCGCTTATCCTCAGCCACCTTACAGTTATATATATCAAGCAGAGCCTCGGCCGTCTCTCGGCACTATGCGGATGCGTTGTTGCCTCGACTGGCTCGAGCTGCGGTATAACCTATCTTATGGGTTGCGGATATGCCGAGGCTGCTATGGCAGTTAAGAATATGGTTGCCAACCTGACGGGAGTAATTTGTGACGGTGCAAAACCTAGTTGTGCGCTTAAACTTGCGAGCGCAGTATCTACTGCTATGTTTTCGGCTGTGATGGCAAAAGAGCACCGCTGCGTAACCTCCCTCGAGGGAATTGTCGACGACGATGTTGATAAATCAATTCGCAATCTTACCTCTATTGGTTCGCAGGGTATGCAGCAGACCGATAGTATGATTCTCTCTATTATGACAAGTAAAAAGAGATAAGATAACTCTTACTTATAATATAATACCCTCGGAATTGATTAAGGGGGGCTTGTGACTTTAAAAAAAGTGTGCTCGGCTGCTGTTAACAGCGGTCGAGCACACTTTTTTTAGCTTAGCCAATTTTACCGGACACCAATATAAAAAAGTAATGTTTTTCCAGCGTGTGCAGTCAAATTCGCGATTTACCGCAAATTCAACGGAAAAAGAACCCACCTTGTTGCAGTATTTTATACTACAATAAGGTGGGTTTATATTAGGTTCTAATGAACCTATGGCATTGCTCTTATCTCTTAACGACCTTTACTACATTTTTATTGTTCTTCACAATGTAGATTCCCTTTTCAAGGTTGGCAATAGAGAGGTTGCAGCCATTTACTCTCTTCACAACTCTGCCACTTGCATCTAACAACTCAATTACACCCTCTTCGGCTACAGAAACGACATTGTTGTTCCAGTCGATGCTTATTACCGATTGGCCATCCTCAATATTTTCAATACCTGTTGTTAAATTGAAGATATAGCTATAGTACTCATCAAGTGGCTCGCCATTGACATCGTATAAAACAACAACTATGGCATATTCTCCTGCTTCAAGAGGTATTCTCAGGTCGGCACTCTGTTTAGCTGTGTAACAGTCCTCGAGTTCACCCGAAGCGATAGCCTCTACAATAGCCTCCAGATTCTCCTCATCTGTGTCGCCGGTGATGGCGAACTTGTATTCCGAGATGTCTTTGCCAACTGTTGTACGTAAAACGGCAATTTCTTGTGTGCCATCGGTTTCTTGGCCAATGAACTCAACCTCGAAGTTATAGTCAGGCTCTTCTGTCTCCTCGGGAATAATCTCTACATCAAATGGGTCGCTCTCACCCTCAATGCTCTTTAGTCTGTTTTGGTTTGCTTCAATATCTAACTCCATAGCCTCATTTATCTTTACATATTCAAATGATATTGTATAGGTGCCGCTCTGAGCAAAAGCGTTGGGTATGGTGAATGTTACAATGCAATTGTTAACGTCAACTACCTCCATAGCTATAGCCGATTTTATCAATCGCTCACTTTTTACCTTGATACCATCCTCGTAGTGGTTGATAACAGGAACCAACATTACTAATGAATTAATGTTGTTTTTGTTTACGAATGTTGCATCGAAAACAAACTTCTCGTTTGAGTGCTCGGGCATTTTTATAATGTTGAAACTGCTAAGTTCTATTTTTGGTGCAAATGAACTCAGTTTTACTCCATCATTGGTAACCTCAAGAAGAAGTTTATTATTTGCTCCTAACAGATATTCAACCTCTTCTTCGTCATTCATATAGAAAAGTCCTATTAAGTAAGTGCCGACAGGCAGGTATTCCTCTTCTTTTTTCACGTTGCTCACGTCTAAAGTATAGCCATCGAAGTATATATTACCTTCTCCGGCTACGTATACTTCGGGGTCACCAAATTCAAGCTCCTTGGCGAGCTCACCATTCATATCCAAAATTCCAATACCTACTGAACCCTTAGTGTCGCTGTGTGATTTATTGATGACACCGAATGTAAAGCTTACTGATGCTACGCCATCCTCAAATGTTGAACTGTACTCGTTATATATTTCCTCGGTTTCGCTGTCACAAACTTCCATAAATGCTACGGTAGGAATAACATTTTTATTCTCTTCGCCTTCGGTGCGTGGCTTGATATTCAGAATTGCACTTTGGCCGACATTGTATCTTGATGAGAATCCACCGATACCTGTTCCCTCGGGTTGCATTGAGGCCATATCAAAGTATCCGTTGTAAACACCATTCCACCCCCAGTCGATGTGGAGAAGGTTGTTTTCATCTATTCCATCGCATACGAAACCGTGTCCACCCTCGTAGTCCTGACCAAAGCCGGTATATATGATTGGCTGTCTTTTATCGAGGTTGTCTCTTATCAATGCTATATACTCATCGAATGTGTAGTCGGTTCTTTTGGCAATGAACACTTCGGGTGAATAATTGAATACATTTACAAGTGCCTTGACGATACTCATATCTGTGTTCCCTGTTGCTTCTGCCTGGTATGTGCTGTTGGTTGCTTTACCAAGGTCGGCCATTAGAAGAGCTACGGCTTCGGCCTCGGCTGTGCTATAGTCCGAATTGTAATCGTGCAACATATTGTCCCAGTCATATACGTGTGACTTTAGTTCGCAGAACTCGGTCTCGCCGGTAATGTTGTTATCCCATTCGACATCTGCAATGGGACTTGCAGGCCACTTGTGGAATCTCATAACCTGTGCTGTTGCTGTATTACCGCAGCCGGTGAATGTTCTTTGGCCGTTGAGCAAGGGACATAAGTTGTTGTATGGTGCACCCTGATCCCAGGCTGTAACGAGCATCGGCTCGATTTTTGTGTATGTGGCTGTGGTATTGTGCTGCGAAGGCACTGCACGCCCCTCACGTACATCATTGACATAGTCACTATACTCGTCGAGCCAAGCAGCAAGTGCCGAGGGCATCTCGCCCGACGCTGCATTTGTAGAGTAACCTACTATGGGATTAAGACGGTCGTCACCAGATACTATTACAAAACCATTGTTGTTGGTCTCGGTGAAGAGATAGTATTCTGCATCCTCTGTTGATGAGCCCAGGCGCGAAGGTGCCTTTTGTGCATCTTTTACGGGTACAAGCTTAAACTGTTTGTCCTTCTTCAACGAAACGTTGCTCTCCCAGAAACGATTGGCAATATCCAATGCCTTTACAGGGTCGATAGGTGCTGCAAAAACCTGTATTGCTGCAAACACAAGTGTTAATAAACTGATGTAAAATCTTCTCATAATTTTTAATTATTTGATTACATTATATACATTATATATTTAATCTTGAAATATCTTTTAGTCTTCTTAGTATGTTGAACAATGTCTGTGTCTACTTTTTCACTATTTCGTACATACGAAGTAATCGTCGACGTAGTTAAAGAAGATGTTTCCGAAATGCTCCATATTGTAAAGTGTAACATGCGAACCCATTGTCTTTGAGAATGCTTCGGAATACAATTCTTTTATGGTTAGGTCGTAGTAGTCATCATTCTCTAGTCTCTGCAATGTAGCCATACTGAAACTATTTGTCAGGTAAGTTTGCCACAATGGAGCATACAATTCGGCCTTTGATGTCTCTTTCTCATTGGCTGCTGTCATCAATAATAGGTTTGGTATGCCTACGCATTTTGCCGCAACACTACCTGAATAACAGGCCTCTATAATTGCGAATAATTTTCGATATTTCCCGGTTGAATACATTTCATTAAACAAATTCGACATAAAATCGCCGGTAATCGTTTTTTGGTTCTCATTCCATAACAATCGTCCGGGGCTGCCATGTCCCGACCAGATAAGTATAACGTTATCGTGGGATTCGGCATCTAAAACGACCGGTAACCTTTTGCTTGATTGACCTAGCAAGATGTTTTTTAAGTCAGATGGGGTAATCTCCCCAAGTTTATAATCGATCTTTACATCGGTATATAGATTTTCAAATTGCTTGTCGTCTTTAATTACTGTACCGGGATATGGGTTTCTTGCGTCATAAGCAAGGTCATCGGCCATAATAAGAATAATGTCGTCATCGGTGAAATTGTTCCTTTTCATCAATTGATAATATGATAATATATCGGCCTGATGACGATAATTCTTCCAACCCGATGAGGTTGCTATCAAAACTGCTTTATTGCCCTCGTGAGGCTTCAGGTTATTTTCTTCCTGTGCATAATCGAAATCCTGGTCGTATATTTTATTCCATATCCAAGCGCTGTGTTCGGATGAGCTGTTTCTGCCACCACGACTGACAAAATCGGTTTGGTAGAACTTGAAGTTGCTCATATAATTAACTGCGTATGTCGAATAATTAATTATTGTATGCTTGTCGGGAGAGAATGTAAACTTTCCTATCGCACCGCTTATGGCAGGTATTGTTTTTGTTGTAGTAATTTGTTGAAAGGCTATGCGGATGCCGTCACGTGTCCATCCACCGAGCTGGCGGCTTTCACCGGAAAACAGGTCGAATACAGCCTTGTTCAATGATGTGCCAAGCTCGGTAGCCAGGGCATACGCAAGGCTGGTTACCATTATGGCATCATAGAGTGGTGCCTCGCCAAATATGGGAGTCTGACCGAATTTTGCTTCATATATATCTTGAAAGCCGCTCGCCGGGTCTGATGTCATTGTTACTCCATACATCGAAAAACCGGTATCGGTCTTACTCTCTTTTAAGATTTTAAATATTTTGTCATTGAATGCTTTATGGGAGAAATAACCTTTATCGGTGTACTTTACCATCTCGGCTGCTTCGGTGTATGAATTAGGTACACAAACGATAGGGCACTGCAATGATGAGAGCTCCTTCATAATGGGGGCTATCTCGCTTATATTGTTATATGTGCGTATATCCTTAGGGGTTAGTCCTAATTCGGCGGTCTGAAATGCAAACCAATCTACAAAGGTCTGTCCATAAGATGAGTTGCAAGCTATCAGTGCAACCTCTTTATTAGCGATATTCGACGCTATTTGTGATAGAATTACTTCGCTTTGCGTAATGTCGCTCTCGGAAAATCCCCACATAAATCCCATCCTGGCATATTTCCTTATAATATCTTGCGATGTGTTAAAAGTAAACATCGGCTTGGGATTCTTTAGTCGCGACATCTGGTAGGCTAAAATTTCGGTGTTGTTGTCACTCTCGCAACCGATAATACTAACTATTGACGCGTCATTGGCAAGTTCATAAGCAAGATTCATTAAATCTGTTCTGTTCTCGTCATAAAATTCGAATACAGGACAGATGTCAGTTGCTTCGCTTATATTCTTTTGTGCAAAATTCATAACTCGTTCCCACCTGTCGTAGGAATCCTGGGGCAAGACAACAGCAATCTTGATCTTCCTGTGTACCTTCTCTTCTTCAAAGTGTGAGTCCTCACAACTACCCATTATGACAATTGCAGCCAAGAGAAACCATATTTTATAAATCTTCATCATCTGTTTGCTGTTTTATAGTACTCTTTTTCTTTTGTAACTGCCTTCTCGAATAGTTTGTCCAGTTCTTCTGAATCGGAATCAATACTACTCTTTCTATTAACTGTAATTCTTCCCGATTCTAATGTATATAATGTGTGTCTTGGAATATCATCGCCATTGACCCATAGCTGAAAGAAATCATCTAATGCCAAATCCAATCTTTTATTCATGCATAAATAGGTGTATGAATATGAATTCGGATCAACGCAATCCATACCGACAGTTATCTGATTATTGGATTGAGAGAAACGATATACTCCTAAATTACTAAAACCGGCGTAAGGGATGAATATGTTCATCTTATTTTTATTCAAGAGATACATATTCATACAGGCAATGAATGCTCCGTCATCATCGTCTAAGCCTCCATCGGGTGATTCATCGATGTAACATAAATCGACCTCACCGCCCGGTGTATCTTTTGTGGCATCAGTCAAGCCATTCATAACTTCATATAATCCCGAAAGGTATGGATTGGCTGTAATGACGTGGAAGCATACGGGCGAAAATTTTAAATAGTAAGAGCCAATCATATACGAGGCACCATAATAGCTTATATCGAATGTATAGGCATACGGTAGTTCCTTCTCTAACTCAAAAATGAGAATGTCTTTATGAGATTCTGCTGTGGGGTGGGGGGCTTTTGATAATGGCTCGTCATATATGCTGGATGCAAACACAAACAGGGAACGGGTTACATTATCGTCTAGTTTGGCTTCGCACCAATCGGTATAATATTTCATACCATCCTCTAACGACTCGGGCACACAGAATGAGTAGTCGTACCCATATTTATGTGAATAGGTTTCTATTGCCTTAATGGTCATATCATTATAACCAAATGTGCAGAAACTCTCCGGCGTGAATAGTACGTTTATATACACCTTATTCGGCGTGCTCAAATCTTCATCTGATGAGCACGCCGAAAAGATGGTTGCTGTTAAAATAATCTTTATTACTGTAAGAAATATTTTATGCATTCCTTTTTTTAGAAGTTCATATCTTACTCAGGCAAGCGATAGGGGATCATTGTCTGTGTCGCTTTGCCCAAATTCCACTCGTCAGATCCTTGATTCAAAATGGTGTTCCATTCTACGCCCAGTTTGTCCCAAGACTCTTCGGAAAAGTGCCAATTTAGCGAGCCTTCAAATAATGTAAGCTTGAATAGATCGAAGGTTGTTGACCATTTTGCCAAATTATAACCCAGAATCTTGACTTTTGCACCTATCTCACCTGAAAGTCCTGCATAGGCTGCTACCGAAGCATTGACATCAAGTCCCTTATCCATTGTTGCAGATGATGATACTTCGGCCTCGGCAGAAATTGATGGGCCAAAAGAGAATTCAGGACCGGCGCTGCAACCAAAATATATACCCATTTCATAGAATATACCTGTATTGGCTTCGAATTTTGCCGAACCTCTTATACCGTCATAATTAAATGCTTTTGAAGATTTTGACTCTTTTGATATATTCTTCCAACCTTTTCCGGCCTCATACAAACAGCCTTCCTCAAAAGAGAGTGTATATTTTCCCGATGCAAGTAAATCGAGTGAAGCAGTACCTGAAACTTTGGTTCTATGATTAATTGAACTCTCGTATACGAGGGGCACAGGAATAGGACCAACCCAGAAAACCATAACGTGTCCACCAACGGGCATAAGTTCACGCTCCCACTCCTTTTCTACCTGTTTCTGTATAGCTACACCCATTTTTGCACTTAGTCCGAGAGAACCTTTCACACCGGCTTCAAACTTTTTGAGCTTGAAAAATCCTACACTTACGTTGGCATAAGCTGAAAGTTCGGCAGAAACACCAACTTTTCCTCTAAAGTGAACCGATGAACCATTATTATCAACTTCATCATCCTTTTTAGGGTATCTATGGTCAAACTTAAAATCGGATTGAACATTTATGATATTAAAAGTAGCGTTTTGCTCAAGAAGCTCCTCGGCAGTAAAATAGTTCCTTGTTACTCCGCTTCTTGTTTGCATATTAATCGCCATAGGTGAATCTTCGTCGAAAATGATTACAGCAGGGTGATAAACACCATTATCGTCCTGATATTTATCCGAAATGTCTGTTACCAACTCACCCGATGCCGATCTGGTTGCTCCCATAGGCTGATAATCTCGGTCGACGTGCAAATCCGATACGAGCGACATATCTACGTTCTCAAACATATCTGCGAACTCGCCTCGTGTAGTAGTGAGGATGATTTCATTGCCACGCTCTTGCGCATCGGTGATTTTACGAATAAATGGAACGGTTCCCATTGTTCTCCAGATTGTAACAGCTCTGTCCTTGAAGTACTTTATACCCATTTTCTCGGCATATTCCATGTTTACCGAGATAAGGGTGGTGTCTTCAGAGAGAATCTGAACATCGTTAGGAGTGATGAAATCGACATAGGTCATCGCAAAAGGTTTCAAATCCTCGGGCTTTGGCTGCGGGTCGATTGATTCTTTCTCACATGCAGACATTACAACCATGGCAATGGTCATAATGACAGATAGTTTAAAAAACTTAAATTTCATGATAAAATCAAATTACTTAATTTATGTATAATATTATATAATAATGTGCAATATTGAAATGCCGATATTTATTATGCGTGTAGATGAATTTCTGTGCAAATTTACTTTTATTAGCAAAATAAGTAAAGAAATGCGGTTATACATCTTAGTCTACAAGGTGTTTTTTATGCTGAAAATCTGTATGTAAACAAAAATGTAGACAGGTGGCGTGGATTGATACTCGATAAAAAGCGTTGTATTAAAAAGCCTTTGCTATAAAAGTTTCAGTTACAAACATCTATGCAACAAATTGCAACGAAGAATATGCCGCGAAAAGCCTTCTAAGCATACTTGTGTGCCTATATTTTAAAATAACATATATTGTAAACCAAAATGTAGACAATGATTTTTTTGTGCGAGAAAATATAATTTAGATATTTGCAAGGTTATTTAACAAACTACTTATTATAGTTTTTGATAATCAAATTTTACTTATTTTAATAAACCAAACACATGAAAGCAAAATTTAAATTTTTGGCAGCGATTGCAATTTGCGCAATGATTAGCAGTTGTGCAACAGTTTCAAATCCCGTTACAGCAACAACAAATCCTTTTGGTTCAAAGTGCGGTGTAGCTGAAAGTACTCTTTACTTGGGCGGCCTTTGGAGCTCTAAGGGTGAGGAGAATGGTATTGACAAGGCTGCAAAGTCGGCCGGAATCACAAAGATTTCTCACGTTGACTCTTACACAAAGAACTATTGCTTGGGTTTAGTAATTAAGCAGATTACTAAGGTTTACGGTGAATAATTAACTATAAACCAAAATATGATTAAAGATGAGAAGCTCCTGTAGTTTCTCATCTTTAATTTTTACCGGACACTATTGTTTAGAGTTAATAAAAAAAGTTATTGGTGTCCGGTAAAGCTTTTTCAGTCTCTCATTTAGGTTTGTTTACTAAATTCAGCCTTTCATTGTTCTTTTTCTCCTACTTTTCGTGCCGACGAAAAGTAGGCAAAAGGCTCTGCGCAAGGAATATCTTAACGTAAAATGCTCACGATATTTTTTGGGTGCTGCGGAAATCGCTTCGCTCAAACAGCCTCGCACTTAAT
>JAGCKB010000110.1 GCA_017647725.1 Bacteroidaceae bacterium | reverse complement strand
CCTACGATGGAAATGACTTTCTCTGTAAATGACTCTCCCTTTGCAGGCAAGGAGGGAAAATTCGTAACATCCCGCCATCTTCGTTCAAGACTTTACAGGGAGCTTTTGCGCGACGTTTCTCTTCGCGTGTCGGACGGTGAAACTACGGATAGCTTCCGCGTTGCGGGAAGAGGAGAAATGCATCTTTCTATTCTTGTTGAAAATATGCGCCGCGAGGGATACGAGCTTTGCTGTTCAAACCCCAGAGTGCTATATAAAGAGATTGACGGAGTGCGCCACGAGCCCATCGAGGAGCTGACAATAAATGTTCCAAACGACTATTCGAGCAAGATTATTGATATGGTAACACGCCGTAGAGGCGAAATGCTCTCGATGGAAGCACAGGCCGACCGCGTGAACATCGAGTTCAACATCCCCTCGCGAGGCATCATCGGACTGCGAACCAATGTACTCACAGCATCGGCAGGAGAGGCTATTATGGCACACCGATTCAAAGAGTATCAGCCCTATAAAGGTGAGATTGAGCGTCGCACCAACGGCTCTATGGTAGCAATGGAGAGCGGCACAGCATTTGCCTATGCAATAGACAAGTTACAAGACCGAGGACGCTTCTTCATCAATCCTCAAGAGGATGTGTATGCAGGACAGGTTGTTGGCGAGCACATCCACGAGAACGACCTTGTGATTAATGTTACAAAGAGCAAGAAGCTCACCAATATGCGTCAAGCGGTTCGGACGACAAGGCACGTATCGTTCCACCCATAATCTTCTCACTCGAGGAGGCGCTCGAATATATCAAGGAGGACGAATACATCGAGGTAACACCAAAATCTATGCGTATGCGTAAGATTATCCTCGACGAGCTCGAGCGCAAGCGTGCCAACAAACAATAAGAAGCTTTTAAGAAGTAAAAAAATAGAATGAAGCGAGTAGCAATACTACTGACACTGTTGCTTACCCTTGCAGCCTGCAAGGATAACAAACCAACGTACAGCCTCAGCGGCCAATATGGCAGCGGAGGCGATACGCTGTATATATTCGGACTCGATAGTCGCCACAACCGTCTCGACACCCTACTCACCGACAAGAGCGGAGAATTTTTCTACCGATTATCGACCGATACCCTTGTACCGCTTACCCTGGTTATGCCCGATGGCAAGATGCACCCCCTATATGCCGAACCCAACGTAGAAGCCTCGTTCGAGAGCAACAGCGAGGGCAAAATCATCGTCAAGGGCGGTGAGGTACAGAAGCTCTACGATAGAATTGCAGCGAATATAGACTCGGAAAAAGGCAGAACAAAGAGGGAGGATATAATAGACAGGTTCATCGCCGCTCACCCAATGAGCGAGATAAACATACATCTTCTGCAACAGTACTTTATAGAGATACCCGATGCCAAGAACCCTTTCATACGCACACGATTGGATAAATTAGGCGGCACACTGCAAGACAACGACTACCTTGCCAATATAGGAGTAAAGACATCGACAAAAAACAGCAATATCGTTCACAAAGCATTCCCCGAGTTTACCCTTACCGCATCCGATGGCAAAGAGGTTACTCGCAACGACTTTATAGGCAAATACACCATAGTCACATTCTGGGCCTCGTGGGACAGCCTCAGTGTTGCTCATCTTAAGGAACTGAGCAAGATAGCACGCAACAACAGCGACGAGGAGTTTGCCCTGCTGAATATCTCGCTCGACCACGACACCGCCGCCTGGCGCCGTTGCTTAGAGAAAGATACAATAGAGGGCAGCAACATCTGCGATGCACAGCTATGGGACAACTGCATTGTCAAGGAGTTCAACATAGAAAAACTCCCTTTCAGTCTACAGATGAACCCCTATATGCGCATCGACCGCTTTGGAGTAATAGCCAATGACAATTTCGATGCCGAGATTGACTCACTCATTCTAAAGCACGCAAAAGATGAAAAGCGCAAAGAGCAGCGCCGCGTAAAGAAAGAGCAGAAGATAAGAGTAGCCACAAAAAAAGACAAAGAAGATATAATAAAGAGAGGCGGATTAAAGAGCGTGAAAGATGTATCGCCCCAAAACAAGATAATCAAATAGAGAAAGCCATAGCAGCTATGTTGGTAAAGGTTTTTGCAGCAGCTATACAAGGCATAAGTGCCACACTCGTCACCATTGAGGTGAATGCCCTGCGAGGAATACAGTTTTTTCTTGTAGGACTGCCCGACAGCGCGGTAAAAGAGAGCTATCACCGCATACAGTCGGCGCTGCAACATAATGGGATGAAATTCCCAAGCAAGCAGATAATAGTGAATATGGCACCTGCCGACATTCGCAAAGAAGGCTCGGCCTACGACCTGCCAATAGCAATCGGAATCCTTGCCGCCGATGGTGCCATAGGCACAGAACGCTTAGGCGACTATATGATTATGGGCGAACTTGGCCTCGATGGCTCACTCGTTCCCATAAAAGGAGTACTGCCTATTGCACTAAAAGCACAAGAGCTTGGTTACAAAGGCATTATCCTACCAACGAGCAATGCAGCCGAGGCAGCAGTGGTAGATGGACTACAGGTATACAGTGCCGATAATCTGTTACAGGTCGTTGAGTTCCTTAACGGAAAAGAAGAGGCTGTTACCCCCTGCAATATAGATATTGAGAAAGAGTTCTACTCGCAACAGAGTTGCTTCCCATTCGACTTCAGCGAGGTGCGCGGCCAGGAGAGCGTGAAACGCGCCTTTGAGGTTGCCGCAGCAGGTGGACACAACCTGCTTATGATAGGCCCTCCGGGCAGTGGAAAATCAATGATGGCAAAGCGACTACCAAGCATCCTACCACCCCTGACACTGCAAGAGAGCCTCGAAACAACAAAGATACACTCGGTGAGCGGACATCTGCCCGATGGCACAGCACTCATAACACAGCGTCCGTTCCGCAGCCCCCACCACACCATATCATCGGTAGCGCTATGCGGAGGAGGTGCCAACCCACGTCCCGGCGAAATTTCACTGGCACACAACGGTGTACTCTTCCTCGATGAGCTGCCCGAGTTCAGCCGCGATGTACTCGAGGTAATGCGCCAACCACTGGAAGACAGGAAAATATGCGTAGCACGCGCAAACTATAAAGTGGAATACCCTGCAGGCGTAATGTTCGTTGCATCAATGAACCCCTGTCCCTGCGGATATTATAACCATCCGACAAAACCCTGCGTATGCAACCCCGGACAGGTGCAACGCTATCTGAACAAAATAAGCGGGCCACTACTCGACCGCATCGACCTGCAAATAGAGATTGTCCCCGTACCCTTTGAGAAAATCTCCGACGCACGCGAGGGCGAGCCAAGCGCAGCAATACGCGAGCGCGTCATTGCAGCCCGCAAGATACAGGAGAGCCGTTATGCCAACGAACCCGGCATACACTGCAATGCCCAAATGCCTCCCAAACTAATAAAAAAATATGCAGCAATAGATGCACAAAGCCTATCGATGCTAAAGATGGCGATGGAGCGCTTCAACCTATCGGCACGTGCCTACGACCGCATACTCAAAGTAGCCCGTACCATTGCCGACCTTGAGGCAAGCGAACAGATACAGTCGCACCACATTGCCGAGGCAATAGGCTACCGCAACCTCGACCGCGAGAGCTGGGGAACGTAACAACATAGGTTCTATGACAGTAATTAAAGTTACTTACTATGAAAAATAGTTCAGATAAGAAAGAGGCTACGGCATTCAAATATTTTGCGTTTATAAGTTATAACTCTAAAGATATTGAGTGGGGGAAACGTGTTCAGAAAAAATTAGAGCACTACCGTATGCCCTCTACGCTATGCAGCGAACGCGGATGGGAACGAACACCCATAAAACCGGTATTTTTTGCTCCTTCGGACATTCAGCCAGGGCCGTTGTCCGAAGAGTTGCAGGAACGACTGAAGGCTTCGCGCAACCTGATAGTCATCTGCTCGCCCAACTCGGCACAATCGGAATGGGTGGGCAAGGAAATTGAGTTTTTCCATAGTATAGGACGTACAAAAAACATACATTTCTTTATAATTGACGGTATACCTAACAGCGGTAATCCTGCCACAGAATGTTTCAATCCCATTGTCCATAAACTTGGATTGCCCGAAATTCTAGGTGCAAACATAAATGAAAAGGTTTCAAGATGGCCATGGATAAACAAAGAACGTGCGTATGTTCAATTGATATCAAAGCTATTGGATATAGAATTTGATACGATATGGCAACGTCACAAAAGATTGATTATTCAAAAAACCATAAGTTGGATCATAGGAGTTCTTCTTGTATTGTCATCAATATTTTCGGTATGGATTAAAGGGATACCGGTGGAAATAGAGATGAAACTGCACGAAATCTCTGCCCATAACGAAAAGCTGCCACCATTAAAGGATGCAGAAATAACCCTTAACCTGGATAATGAGACAAAGAGAGATACTATAGATTCTATCGACTCTATAGGAATGTTCAAAAACATACCGAAGAGGTTCTTGAAAAAACCGGTACATATTACCATGAGATGCAAGCATTTCTTAGACATAGACACTACGATGATTCTTGCAAAAGAGATGGTATTGAATATACAACGCGACCCTAATGTATATGGCAATATACGTTTCGATATCTGGGATGGAGACGGTCAAGGTGTAAAGGACGTAAGAATTGCAATAGAAGGCTACGAAGTTATATCGGATGAAAACGGACACATAGAACTATCAATTCCATTGGAACAACAACGCAGCAAATATCATATAACATCATCCGTACCACTTTCAAAAGACACTATATATATGCCTGGCAGCGAAGACGATGTAATAAACATAAGATAAGTACTGGTAAAAGCTACATATATACCCACAAACACAATGAAACGAATACTCTTTTTCATTATCATAGCACTTACTGCTACTGTATATGCTACAGCGCAAACGCAGAGAGGCATCGTAAAGACACGAGGAAGAATAGTTAACGGAGTACATGTGCCGGGAAAGGGATTGCCGGGAACTGTTGTATCAATCAGAGGAAGGAGCGATGTGGGAGTAAAAAACAGCAATGGATCATTCTCGTTCCCTGTTGAAGAGAAACATTTCGTGGTTGACTCCGTAAAAAAAAGAGATTATGAGCTGGTGGATGCAGATGCAGCACCAAAGACATATACATATTCAACCGATACTATCTTTCTTGTAATGGAAACACCGGAACATATATTGCAGGATAAACTGACTTCGGAAAGAAAGATACGTCGCACATTGCAACGTCAACTACAGGAGCGAGAGGATGAGATTGAGACTCTGAGGGCTGAAAACAAAATATCAATACAGGAGTATCAGCAGGAATTGCAGAAGCTATATGCCGACCAGGAGAACAATGAGAAACTGATAAGCGACATGGCTAAGCGCTACTCTACTCTGGATTATGACCAGATGGACGAATTCTACCGACAGGTGGACACATTTATAGAGAACGGAGAGCTGGCTAAAGCCGACTCTTTACTCAGAAGCCGAGGTGATGTAAACAGTCAGGTGGAGGAGCAACTGAAGAGAGGAAAAGAGCTTGAGCATGCCAAGGCAGTACATAGTCACGACAATGAGGAGCTGGCACTCCGCTGCTATAGTTACTTCGAGAAATTTGCGATGCAACACCAGAACGATTCTGCGGCTAAATATATTGAACTTAGAGCAAAGCTTGATACTACTAATCTCGAAGGGCAGAACTCTGCTGCATTGTTCATTGAAGATGACCTGGCAAAGTATAATGATGCGCTGAAAGATTATGAAACAGGATTGCAGCAATCCATAATACAATATAGCGAGGAAAGCGAATGGGCTACTATTTTCTACAACAATATTGGCGACACATACTATTCACTTGGAGAGTATAACAATGCATTGGAGTACCATAATAAGGCGCTGACAATACAAGAGAAAGTGTTTGGAACGGAACATCCCAATGTAGCTATCTCATACAACAATATTGGCAGTATATACTATTCACTTGGAGAATATAACAAAGCATTGGAGTACTATAATAAAGCGCTGACAATATGGGAGAAAGTGATTGGAACGGAACACCCCGATGTAGCTCTTTCATACAACAATATTGGCTACATATACTATTCACTTGGAGAGTATAACAAAGAATCGGAGTACTATAATAAGGCGCT
>JAGCKB010000109.1 GCA_017647725.1 Bacteroidaceae bacterium | reverse complement strand
TTTTCAATACCTCATGTTTGCTATTACAGGCAAGCTATATAAATTTTTTATAATTCATAGAACCTGCCTTAGAGTAGGTTTGAGCAGTATATTTATATCAATTACCCTCTCTGATATCTGCCTGTCAAGACAGAGCAAAGAGCCGTTATCTGCTCAACTGTTTCTCAAAAGTCTTTTTTATAGTTGCAAGCCACATTCTACGCAGAATCCTGCACCCTCGCTAAGAGGAGCGCCGCATCGGGGACACACATTGGCTGCCTGTTGGGGAGCATCCTGCTGCTGGGGCATCTGAGGTTGCTGAGGTTGCTGCCACTGCTGCTGGGGCTGCTGAGGCTGCTGGGGATAGCCCTGCATATTTATATTGCTGTTATTTGTATAAATATTGCTTGCCGCTGCTGCGTTAACCTGTGCCATACCACCCATAGCAACCTGATTTTGGGCATCCATACGGTCTTGCTGGCGATAAGCATCCTGACGATACTCATCGGCACGCTGACGCTGGTCGTCGTAGCGCTGCTGCTGCCACTGTTGCTGTTGCTGATACATTGCCTGCTGATTAGCGAGGTTGGCCTGCGCTGTTCCCATCATACCCTGCTGCATCATCTGAGCCATCTGCATCATCATCTGCTGGTTCTGATTACCCTGGTTCTGCTGCATCTGCAACATCTGCTGATAAAGAGCAGCCTGGTCGGCCTGTTGTTTCTTCAACAGCTCATTTTCGCCATCCTTGCTGTATGAATTAGCCATAGCAACCTGCGCCTCACCGGTAAGATGTGAGAGCTGTGCAGCACGAATCTGGTCGGCGCTCATATTTGCGAACTGGTTGTCGCGGTTCATTGCAACATTCGCATTTATCTGTGCCATATTCTGCTCGTTCTGATATCTCTGAGCATCTAACTGTGCCTGGAGGTTTGCCATATTGCGCAACTTGTCCATCTGACGCTGGTGACGGTTCTCGTCCATCCTGTCATCATCGAACTTATCCTGACGGCTGCGGTCGTATGCTGTCTGCTCGTTCTCGCGACGCAACTGCTCCTCGCGCAGACGCTGCTGCCACTCGCTCTCGCGACGGCGCTCCTCGTTCTGCCATTCGAAGTCGTTATCGCGAATCTTCTTTTGCCACTCATACTCCTCGATTTGTTGTATGCGGCCGAACTTGCGATTGTACTCCTGCTCCTCGTGCATCCACTCACGCTCGCGCTTTTCATCCTCAATACCCCAGTTACGACGGCGCTGAAGGTCCTCGCGTTCCCAATCGTGGTCTTGTTTCTTGTCACCGATAGCCCACTCGGCCTCAAGACGAGCATTGTCGACACCCTGCTGATGCTGTATGCGCATAATCTCGGTGATGCTTTCGCGCTGTATCTTGTTCTGTGCAAGAGCATCCTCGAGCACAGCAATATCCTCCTCTTTTACAAGGCGGCTCTTCTTCAGGTCGATAAGTGCCTCATACTCTTCCTCTTTACTCCTGGCCTCGCGCAGACGTTTCTGTGCATTCAGCATAAGTGTAAAGGCCTCGAACTCATCGTCGTGGATAAGTCCATCCTTGTTTATCTGCATAAGAGCATAGCGCAAATCCTCATCGGTTGTAGCTGCGTCAATGGTCTGCTTATTGGTCTCTATTGCCAAACGATTGCGGAACTCGCCTGTACGATGCAGGTAATCGAGCTCTTTCTCGGTGCAATAGAGTTCGCGTTCTACAGCACGAAAACGGTCGAACTCGGCATTGCTATCGGTAATCTGAAGCACCTGTGCACACTCTATTCCGTGTAGCTGAGTATTGATAAACTGCTGCAACTGTGCTTTCAAAGAGACAATAACCTCCATTGGCAAGCCTGTCTGCTGATAGTCGACATTACGCATTGTCTGACGCAGCATATTCTCGATGCTGCCGTTGAGCATCTGATGCAACATATTGGTAGTGAGCGAACGCTTATCGGCCAAATAGTTAGATGCTACGGCTGTAACATTGTTCACCTTCAACTGCAGCGATACTCCCATCTGTACATCGAACACGCGGGTAGGAATATTGTAGGGCACAAAACTGATACCGCCGTCGTTAGAGGGCTGTCCGCCAAAAGTCATTGGGATAAAGCGGTCGCTAACAAGATATACCGACATCACAGGTGCCTGTGTCAGACGAGCCAAGATGCGTGCATAGTCAATCTTACGTCTCTCGACCTTATCTTTTTTCTCATCTTTCTTCTCGCCGAAGATGAGACGATTTACCCAACTGAAACCACGCTTAATCTCGCCCACAATGCCCAACTGACTGAATGTAGGCTCGGCTTTGCGCTTTTCCTCTTTTATCTTGCGCTCTTTCTCGTCGAGTTCCTTCTCGGCTTTTTCAACAGCAGCCTTGATGGCAGCCTGCTCCTCCTCGGCACTCTTATAGAAGAGATAAGCACCCGAAGACAAGGTAGACACCAACTGACCATTAGCAAAGATTATGGCTGTACAACCCTCTTGAACAATGATACCTTTCAGTTTCTCAATCTCCTCGAGCTCGGTCTCCTTTATCTTACGCGCAATCTCGCCCGGCTGTATATTCCAGATAACACGTCCGCGTACAACATCTACGCCATCGACAGCCTCCATTGCACGACGGTCGCGCGCACGCTCGGCTTCGCGCTCGGCACGTTGCTGGGCGTGTTCGGCTTCGCGTTGCGCATTCTGGGCACTCTGTATCTCGCCCTGTGCGGCACGAGCCTGTTGGTTTACAGCAGCCTGCTGTTCACGCTGTATATCGCGATTCATCTGTCCGCCTGTTATGGCATTGGCAACAGCACGTACACCATCGGTAAACCATCCTTTCTCACCTGCTCCTGCTGCGGGTTGTGCCACAGGCGCACCGCATTTCATACAGAATTTCATACCGGGTTTAACCTCTGCACCACATTTGGGACAAACATTTGCCGGCATACTCTTTTGAGCAGGCTGTGCAGCAAGAGGTGCACCACATCCCATACAGAATTTCATACCGGGTTTAACCTCTTTGCCACACTTGGGACAAACATTACCCATCTCTTTCTGGTTCACTTGCGCTGGAGCGGGAGTTCCACACTTCATACAAAACTTATTACCGGGATTAATTTCACTACCGCATTTAGTACACTTTGCCATAATATTTCGGTTTATGTTATTAATATTCAATTCAAAGCGATTCATAACAAGATGAATCTTGGTCGATAAAGTTACATAAATTTTCTAATCAAGAGACAAATTAT
>JAGCKB010000108.1 GCA_017647725.1 Bacteroidaceae bacterium | reverse complement strand
CCAAACAGAACCGTTTGGTAGTTGGCTCGCAGGCCCGCATCCTTTATGCCGACTCCGAGGGTCGCACGCGCATTGCCCTCGCCTTCAACGAAGCGATAGAGAGAGGCGAAATTTCGGCACCAGTGGTGCTTGGACGCGACCACCACGACGTATCGGGAACCGACTCGCCCTACCGCGAGACCTCGAACATATACGACGGTTCGCAGTTCTGCGCCGATATGGCAGTGCATAATGTCATCGGCGACTCGTTCCGAGGTGCTACCTGGGTATCTATCCACAATGGTGGTGGCGTTGGCTGGGGCGAGGTAATGAACGGCGGTTTCGGAATGGTCATCGACGGTAGCAACGACTCGGCACGACACATCGAGGAGATGCTTCTATGGGATGTCAACAACGGTATCGCACGTCGCAGCTGGGCACGTAACAAGGGTGCAATCTTTGCCATCAAACGACAGATGGAGCGCACTCCGCTGCTAAACGTCACATTGCCTAACATTGCCGATGCCGATTTAATAGAGAAAGTATTTAACGAGAATAAATAAAACAGCTATGATTCATTATATTAGTGCCGAGCACCTCACCATCGCCCGAGTTGAGGAGATTCTTACCAACGGGTACAAACTAATGCTTAGCGACGATGCCAAGCAACGTATTAACCACTGCCGCGAGTATCTCGACCGCAAGATGGAGGATACACAAAATCCCATCTACGGTGTTACAACTGGATTCGGCTCGCTGTGCAACATATCGGTAGACAAAGAGAATCTGTCGCAGTTGCAAAAGAACCTTATGATGTCGCACGCCTGCGGCACAGGAGAGCGTGTCCCCTCGGAGATTGCACGTCTTATGCTTATGCTTAAGGTGCAGTCGCTCTCATACGGACACTCGGGAGTGCAGCTTGCAACCGTAGAGCGCCTTGTGGATATGTTCAACAATAACATAATCCCTGTTGTATATGAGCAGGGCTCGCTTGGAGCATCGGGCGACCTTTCGCCTCTTGCACATATGTGCCTGCCACTCATAGGACTTGGCGAGGTAATGATTGACGGCGAGATTGTAGATGGAGCAACAATGATGCAACGTATGGGTTGGGAGCCTATCTCACTTTGCTCGAAAGAGGGATTGGCACTGCTCAACGGTACACAGTTTATGTCGGCATACGGCGTTTACTCAATAATAAATGCAAGACGTCTGAGCCGCTGGGCCGACTATATCGGTGCAATGTCAATAGATGCTTTCGACGGTCGCATAGAGCCTTTTGAGCATAATGTACACGCCATACGTCCACACAACGGACAGATTGAGACCGCAAAGGCTGTGAGAGAGATTCTCGATGGCAGTGAGATTATCAAGCAGCCCAAGAAGCACGTTCAGGATCCCTACTCGTTCCGCTGTATTCCACAGGTACACGGAGCTTCGAAAGATACTCTTGCCTACGTTGCCAGCATTCTGGAGACCGAGATAAACTCGGCAACCGACAACCCGACGATATTCCCAGACAGCGACGAGGTAATATCGGCCGGTAATTTTCACGGACAGCCCATCGCCCTTGCTATGGATTTCCTTGCCATTGCAATGGCCGAGCTTGGAAACATCTCGGAGCGCCGCGTATATAGAATAATCTCGGGAGTGCGCGGACTACCCCACTTCCTTGTTGTGAACCCCGGACTGAACAGCGGATTTATGATTCCGCAATATACTGCTGCATCCATCGTGAGCCAGTCAAAAGGACTCTGCTGGCCTGCATCGTGCGACTCTATCCCATCGTCACAGGGACAGGAGGACCACGTGAGTATGGGTTCAAATGCCGCCACCAAGCTATACAAAGTCGTTAAGAACACCGAGCGCATCCTTGCCATCGAGCTTATGAATGCAGCACAGGCCATTGAGTTCCGCCGTCCGCTAAAATCATCGGCTTGCATTGAGGCACTGCACAGCGCCTACCGCAAGATAGTACCATTTGTCGACAACGACACTGTGATGTACCCCTACATAGCCTCATCGATAAAATTCCTTAACGACTATGAGCTTGCTCATTAAGAATATAGGCTGCATTGTAGGCATCGACGAAAGCGGACGCCTCTCAGTGGCCGGCGAAGCGATGAAGAGCATCGGCACACTCGATAATGCGTGGTTGCTCACCGAGGGCACACGCATAAAGGAGTATGGCCCAATGTCACAACTGCCTACCGGCATCGACTGCAAGATTGTCGATGCCGAGGGCGGATGGCTGTTTCCCTCGTTTTGCGACTCACACACACACATTGTCTATGCAGGTAGCCGCGAGAGAGAGTTTCTCGATAAGATTAACGGACTCACATACGAGGAGATTGCTGCCAACGGTGGAGGAATACTAAACTCGGCCGACCGTTTGCATGACACCTCAGAGGAGGAACTTTATCGTCAGGCAATGGAGCGTATCGACGAGATTGTAGCGATGGGCACAGGCCTTGTCGAAATAAAATCGGGATATGGACTCACACTCGAGGATGAACTGAAAATTCTGCGTGTCATACGTCGAATAAGAGAGAATGCGCCGCTTGAAGTACGCGCCACATTCCTGGGCGCGCATGCCGTAGGCAGAGCTTTCAAGGGCAGACAGAGCGATTATGTCGACCACGTGTGCAACGATATGATTCCCGCAGTGGCAGCCAATCATCTTGCCGACTTTGTAGATGTCTTCTGCGACCGAGGCTTCTTTACCCCCGAAGAGACAGCAAGGATTATAGAGCAGGGAGCAGCTCACGGACTACGCGCCAAGATACACGCCAACGAGCTTGCCATCTCGGGTGGCGTAGAGGTTGGAGTTAAGTACGGCGCACTATCGGTCGACCATCTGGAGTCGATGGGTGACGAGCAGATAGAGGCACTCAAAGGCAGTAACACAATACCCACGATGCTTCCCGGATGCGCCTTCTTTCTGGGCATCGGCTACCCCCCTGCACGTAAGATGATTGACGCGGGACTTGCCGTAGCTCTCGCATCGGACTATAACCCAGGCACAGCACCATCGGGTAATATGCGTTTCGTCACGTCATTGGCAAGTATAAAGATGAAGATGACCCCTGCCGAGGCACTTAACGCAGCCACCCTGAATAGTGCCTGCGCAATGGGCGAGAGCAAGGATTATGGCTCTATCACACGCGGTAAGGTTGCCAATTTTTATATTACAAAAGCGCTGCCATCGCTGGCATTTATGCCCTATGCCCATCAGACACCTATAATTAAAGATATAGTACTGAAAGGCGAACTGCTTGTGTAATCCCAACCAAATAAACTGATTAAGTCACCTTGCTACAGTAAAAAACTGCTGCAAGGTGCTTTTTTTTATAAGCGAAAAGGCCCCACCTAAGCTTCCCAAGGAGGAGAGTTGGGGTGGAGCTTCCTATATGCGGCAATTATCGTCGGGATGTGGACATCCCTATACTCAGAAACGGGGGATGAATGAACATCCCCCGTAAGGGCAAAAGTTTTACCGGACAACAATAAATTAAAACATAATTTGATAAACGGCGAAGGTGCTGCTACTAAAAAATAACCTCGGCAAACAAAGATTTTTTCAAAAGAGATTTAGGAACAAGAAATACTCGCTCTGCTACAAAAAAATGCTTATATTCGCACAATTAAACAAACACATTAAAAATATGATAAAGAGATTACTAT
>JAGCKB010000107.1 GCA_017647725.1 Bacteroidaceae bacterium | reverse complement strand
TTGCGAGATTACTCTTTGTGCCGAGCGCCTGTCGACAGGAGCTGTGAATAGTGTGCGCTTCACCTGGAACGGTGGAATATCGTTTGCCGAACTGCTTGAGGCTGCAGGTGAGTTGCCTATCCCGCCGTATCTAAATCGTAATACCGAGGAGGGCGATAAAGAGACCTATCAGACTGTGTATTCAAAGATTAAAGGCTCGGTAGCTGCGCCTACAGCGGGATTACACTTTACTCCCGAGGTGATGGAGGCGCTTCGCTGCAAGGGGGTTGCTCTTGAAGAGGTTACTCTGCACGTCGGCGCAGGAACATTTAAGCCTGTCAAGAGCGACTCTATAGGGGAACATACAATGCACGAGGAGTATATCGAGGTGTCGCTCGACCTTATTGAAAAACTTATTGCAGCCGATGGGGCAGTGGTGGCTGTGGGTACTACATCGGTGCGCACGCTTGAGAGTCTTTATTTCATAGGTGAGGCTGTGAGCGAGAATCCCGATGCGTGTGTCGATGAACTTTCGGTGTCGCAATGGGTACCATACGAGCGCGAGCATTCTCTTACAGCTGTTGAGGCTTTGACAGCGCTTGCCGATTATATGAGACGCAACGGGATGAAGAGGATTCATTCGCATACACAGATAATAATTGCTCCGGGTTACCGATATAATATCGTTAAGGCTATTGTAACGAATTTTCATCAACCCAAGAGCACGTTGTTGCTTCTTGTATCGGCCTTTGTAAAGGGTAATTGGAGGTCTATCTATGATTATGCCCTTGCCAATGATTTTCGTTTTCTAAGCTACGGCGATAGCTCATTGCTTGTTCCTTAGCATTATCTGTTTGCTTTTTAGAACTTTTTTGCTTTTGTAATGTTTTTCTATTGATTATCAATGGAGAAATGTTACGAATAGTCTTAATGCCGATAGTTATGCTGCTCTTTGCTTGCAGCCGTTACGATGCTGCTGCCGATGGTGGCGGACATCACTATTTTACTATGGGTGAGGCGGCATTGCATACACAGCACTCTTTGCTTGAACTTCTCCCGAATGACTTCGGACAGATGGGTGGAGATATTGTCGTTGGGCCGGTGGAACTCGTTGGAGATGGTATTATGCACGTTGGAGCAGCCGATTATCGTTCTGTAAACAATCACATCCGTCCTGTACGTCTTGTCGATACTCATAATATGTATTCTCCGCTTCTTATCGAGATAGAGAATGTGCCTGATGATTCTCTTACTGTGCTCATACGTTTCTCTTATACCCATAGTAGCGATACATTGTTAGAGGTTGTAAGTGGTACGCTTAATATTCCTCTTGTGCGCGATAGTTTTTCGTTGCATCACCGATTAAGACTCAAGGGGCAGCCTCTTTATGAGGGAACACCCGATAAGGGTACTTCGCAAAAAGTGATGCTCGACCTCGATTACTTGCTAATGTAAGAAGTTGTTTGTAAATTCGCGCTGTATTAGAGTTATTACAGATGAAAAGCGATAATAGTGCCGAGATTTTTCCTATAGTGGATGAGGTGGGTAACGTGATTGGCAAGGCAACGCGTGGTGAGTGTCATAATGGCAGTAAACTGTTGCATCCTGTGGTGCATCTGCATCTGCTGGATGAGAGTGGAAGAATATATCTTCAGCAACGTCCTATGTGGAAGGAGATACAGCCGGGCAGATGGGATACTGCTGTCGGCGGACACATCGACTATGGCGAGGATGTCGAGCAGGCGCTTGCACGTGAGGTGCGCGAGGAGCTTGGAATTGTGGATTTTGAACCGAAATTCCTGTTGCGTTATCTTTTCGAGAGCGAGCGAGAGAGGGAACTGATTAATGTATTCAGTACGGTGTATAGCGGCGAGATAAGGCCGAGTGACGAACTCGACGGTGGACGATTCTGGACAGTTGACGAGATTGCGGCTGCCATCGGTAAAGGTGTGATGACTCCCAATTTTGAGCAGGAGTTCTTGAAACTGAAAGAGTTTTTGGTGTAATTTGACAAGAAAATTTACAGTGTAATATATGAAAATCGGAGATAAAGTACGTTTCATTCACGAAACGGGTGGAGGCGTTGTTACAGGCTTCCGAGGTAAGGATGTGGTTATTGTTGAGGGCGAGGATGGTTTTGAGATTCCAATGCCTGTAAATGAGTGTGTGGCAGTAGATACTAATGAGTATAATTTCCAAAAGAAGAGTCTTACTCCAAAGGAGGAGCCTAAGAAGCATCAACAGTCTATAGCAGCGCACGCTGTCGCTTATGACGATGAACCCGAGGAGAAGGAGCCTGTTGTGACATTCCGTCCTATGGAGCGTCCCGAGGGCGAGCGTTTGAATATCTCATTAGCCTATTTGCCAATGGATGAAAAGTCTCTCTCTAATTCGCGTTTCGAGGCTTATATCATTAATGAGAGTAATTATTGGGTCTATTTTACATACGCAGTTGTAGAGGGGCGCTCTTGGCGTGTACGTGCCAATGGTCTGCTGGAACCGGACTCTAAACTTTTTATCGATGAGTTCGGACGTGAAGAACTCAACGAAATGGAGCGTGTGGCAGTGCAACTGCTGCCTTTTAAGCAGGGAAAGGCTTTTGCTCCGAAGGCTGCTATAAACATTGAGCGACGCATCGATACTGTAAAGTTCTATAAGTTACACCTGTTTAAAGATAACCCCTATTTCGACGAGGGTGCGTTGATATATGAGCTTGTGACTGATGATAAGCCTGTGAAAGAGGTGTTTACCGATGCAAATGAGATTCAGCGTATAATATTGGAGAAGAAGAAAGTTGATGAGCCGCAGCCTCTTAAACCACAGACAAAACTGCCAAAAGGTAGCGATATTCTTGAGGTCGACCTGCATGCCGACTCTTTGCTTGAGACCACAGCCGGACTCACTCCCTTTGACATTCTGAATCATCAGATGGATGTTGTGCGAAAGACTATCAATGAGTATAAAAAGGATAAGGGAAAGAAAATAGTGTTTATACACGGAAAGGGCGAAGGAGTACTACGCAATGCTATTATGCAGGAACTTAAACGTAAATATCCGAGCTGCCTCTCGCAGGATGCTTCGTTCCAGAAATATGGATTTGGAGCTACGATGGTGATAATAAAATAGTTTTCCCTTGTGCACCTGACGTTGGTTAACCCTCTTGAATGGATGCTATAATAATAAGGATGCCCCAGGGGCATCCTTATTATTATAGTGCTATCATTGCTCCTGCTGATATGCTACGGAACTTGGGACCGTAATTGGTGTCGAGGACATTCATTGGTGAGTATTTTATGTAGAATGCGATAGGGTCAATCTTTAGCTCTCCTTTAAAATCTACAGTTACTGCATTTTGGTGAATATTCCTGTTTCGTTCTTTTATGCTCTCTCTAGTGTCGCCTTTGACAAGGGTGTAGCGTGTCTTCAGTGTGCCACTTGTGTTGAAGTTGACATCGGGGCCGGCAG
>JAGCKB010000106.1 GCA_017647725.1 Bacteroidaceae bacterium | reverse complement strand
GCAACAAATCACTGCGACTCTTCACGACAAATGGTAATATCTATGGTACCAATAACAGCGCTATGCCTACGAGTGTGCCTGCTAATACCAAGATTAACATTGCCGGAACACCTGTTGCCAATGGTTACGTGGCAAACAGAGTACTTGTTAAGCACGGTCATAACTTGTCGGGTCCTCAGTATGTGAATGGTAATATACAGTGGAGCGAGTATTCTCCCGCTTCGCACCGTTTCTCTATCCCTGCCGACAGTGTAAATGGTGATGTTGAGGTGTATATCGACTTTGTAGCGAGCGACGCTGCCGAATATCGTCTTGTGTTCAGCGATGAGTTTAATGCCGAGGATGGTACACAACCCACAAATAGCAAGTGGATGCGTTGTCAGCGTCAGGGTGCAACATGGAACCGTTGGCTCAGCGACAGCAAGGAGGTAATCTATCAGCAGGGTGGTGACCTTGTAGCACGTGCTATTCCCAACCCCGACAGAAGCACCGATAATGTTCCTATGATAACAGGTGGTATAAAGAGCTACCGTCTCTTTGGATTCACATACGGATACATCGAGGCACGTATCTTCTCTAATCCCTGGGTAGGTAACTTCCCTGCATTCTGGATGATGCCCGAGAACCAGAGCGCCGGTTGGCCCGATTGTGGCGAGATTGATATCTGGGAGACAATAGATACGCAGAACCGCTCTTGGCACACTGTACACTCTAACTGGACTTACGACCTGGGACAGAAGAACAATCCTAAGTCGAGCTACGATGTTGCGGTAGACCTCAGCTGCTATCACACCTACGGACTCGAATGGAACGAGACCTCGCTCGTTTGGTTCGTCGATGGCAAAGAGGTTGGACGATACGAGAAATCGACCGACGCCTCACAGCTTGCACAGGGACAGTGGCCTTTCGATAAGCATTTCCACATTATCCTTAATCAGAGTGTGGGTAACGGCTCTTGGGCTGCCAATGCCGATGTAAACCACGTATATGAGACTCGTTTCGACTGGGTACGTGTATATCAGAAAGCAGGTATGGAGAATACCAACGGAACAGTAGGAATCAAGGAGGTTGGAGTATCGTCAAAGGTGGATGTTGGTGTTGTCGATGGTGGCATTGCCGTCTCTGCCGAGCGCTCAACAAATGTCTCTGTTGCCGACCTATCGGGACGCGTGGTTTTTGACTCTGTGGTAGATGGAAACAAGAATATTTCTCTCTCTACCGGATTCTATATTGTCAATGGTACAAAAGTGTTTGTAAAGTAAATGTTCGATTAAAACGATTAAGTAATTAATAGTATGCTCGGCTGCTGTAATAGCGGCCGAGCGTTTTTATTTCTTTTCATTAATTGATGTTTTTTCGCGTAAGGTTCGGGCGATTGGAAATCGCCCCTACGCGCAATAAGTTTTGTCGCTTGTTGTGCGGAACAGTTACTTATTGCAACATAACTCTCCCTCTGAAGTTTTAGAGGGAGTACCCGCAGGGGGAGGGAGTTTGTTCTCGCGCTCCTACAGACAAT
>JAGCKB010000105.1 GCA_017647725.1 Bacteroidaceae bacterium | reverse complement strand
CTATTTGGGCTTAATCTCACGCGCAGTTGTCTTGCATCCTATCTTAAATATCCCAATACAGGTGCTGCCGACAAGCATCATTCCTGTATCTCAAAGCACAAACACGGTGTCTTTTGTGCCGACCGTGCCTATTTAGATAAGGTAATGGGCGATTGTGAGAAGGTGGGCGAGGCCTATCGCCGCCATCCCTTTGTATTTCTGGTCGAGGCGGCCGACTCAATCTGCTACCTATCTATGGATATGGAGGATGCCTATAATAAAAGGTGGTTCAACCTCTCTACGCTCTACAACGAGTGGCAGGCTTTTGCTACCGACCCGACAAAAGAGGCTTACGAACTTTTTTCAACCCTTGAGAGGGGCGACACCGGTGGTTCATCGGGGCGCAAGGGATTTATTAAGTTTCGCGTGAATGTGATAAAATATCTTGTGGCGCTTGCTGTGCGTAACTATCTTGCTAATTTCGAGAGCATACTCGATGGTAGTTACAACAAAGAGCTAATCTTTGACGACGATGGCGTTGTTGCTGCTTTCTTGCAGAAGTTCTGCATCGCGCACATCTACCGTCAGAAAGAGATTCAGTCGGTAGAGCTCACAGGTTGGTCGGTTATAAACGGTCTGCTCGATATTTACACTAAGCTGCTGCTCAGCAGCGAACCTGTTTATATGCGTCACGGCGAGGCGATGATATCCCTTTCGGTGCTGCGTGCCAATAAGATGGATTTTCTGGTGCAGGATGGACGCATAGAGTGGAGTCCCGAGGAACGTTGTTACGTCAATCTGCCCGACCGCACAAGAATAGAGGATGTAGATGCCCTGTGCGACACACTGCCAATAGATGAGTTGCCCAACTACTACCGTCTGCGCATCATTGTGGACTTTGTGTCGAGTATGACCGATAAGTTTGCCGTCAGCCATTATCAGAAACTCAGTGGACAACGTATTTAGTAATTTCGATAAAGATATAAAGAGCGTAGCAGACTGTGCTTTTCTGCGCTATCTTAGTGACGAGGTGATGAACCCCGTCGCTTCGGCCATACTCGGTGAGATAATGGCGCAGACTAATGTGTATGTCTTCAGCGGAGTCATTAGAGACTACTTTTTGCAACGAAAGCAGGGCCTGCGCGATATAGACCTTGTAATAGAGGATGAGGTCGATTGGTTGCCTATATATCGAAAATATAGGCACGACATAAAGGTGAAGATAAACTCCTATGGAGGGTTGAAAGTGCATATAGGCGACCTCTGTGCCGATGTGTGGACGATGCAACGCACGTGGGGGCTTCGGCATAAAGGAGTCGCGGCAACGCCGCAGAACCTCATCCGCACCGCTTTTTTCAATTTCTCGGCAATAGCCTATTCGCTTAACCGCCGCCGCTTTTATATTCATAAGGCATTTGCACAGTTTATCGAGAATCGCGAGATAGGAATACTGTACAAAGAGAACCCCAATGTACCGTTATGTATTGTAAATACCTTATATTATTATAAAGAGCTTGGAATGTCGTTATCGACCGAGCTATGCCGTTGGATAGTGGCACATTATAGTATGTTCGACGATTATACGACACCGCAGCTTGCCCATTGGGGCTGTGTTAGGTTCTCGCGCGAGGAGATTCTTCTCTTTGTGTCGCAGTGCCGCCTAAGAGGGTGAGCACAAATGGCCCCACTTTTTCAACAATTTACCGTTACGGGGGATGTTCGTTCATCCCCCGTTTTGAGTATTGGGATGTTCACATCCCGACATTAAATTTCGCATCTGGAGATGCTTATACTCATAACCGGCGGATTAACGAAATCCGCCGGGACGGAAAGAAGGGCAACCCAATTTGACTTTTGGGTCACCCTCTTTATAGTTATTCAGTTTATGATTTCAATTTCTTTATTTCACTCCTACTTCTTTTAACAGATACTCGGCGTGTCCTATTCGGTCGACCACGAAGAGAACATATCGTATATCAACCGAGATATTACGGCAGATGGTTGGGTCGAACTCGATGTCACTCATTGTGGAGCGCCAGGTGCGGTCGAAATTTATTCCAACAAGCTCGCCTTTGCCGTTGATGACAGGAGAGCCCGAGTTACCACCCGAGGTGTGGTTCGATGCCAAGAAGCATACAGGAACGGTGCGTTTGCCATTCTTGTTAATACTCCAACGACCGTAATCCTTGTTTTTGTATATGTCGCGCAGCTCCTGTGGGATGTCATAGTCGTAAATCTGTGGGTTGTCCTTTGCTATTATTCCGTCCAGGGTGGTGAGTGGTGTGTGATACTCTCCATCGGCATTCTCGTAACCGCATATTGTACCGTAGGCAACGCGCAGTGTGAAGTTTGCATCGGGGTAGAACGCTCTCTCGCTGTCCCACTCGCGTAGCGCCTGCATATAGGTGCGATACCACTTTTCAATTGCAGGTACATTGCTTATATTACGGTATGTATATAGGCTGCTGTTCTGTACGATAGGGGCGAAAATCTTTGCAAACTGAATCATTGGGTCCGATGGCAGCTCCTCATAAACCATTGTCTCGGTACCCAGAATCTTGGTGTTGTTGTAGAGGCTGTCGACATAACCGCTTATTCCACCACACGCCTCGATGCCCTCTGTCAGTTTCTGTGGTATCTGCTCTTTAGGCATTCTTTTAAGGAACTCGGCAATCATCTGTCGTGCAATGGTGCGGTCTATATCTTTGTTATAGTCTTTTAGTACTCTTGTGCGATAATCGGCGATATTGTCGATATTAGCCGTTTTGTAGGCTGTGAGTATGCCGCGTGCAAAGGTGTATGCCTCTATTGCACCTACCGACTCGTAGAACAGTTCGCGCATAAAATAACCGGGAGTGACGCTCTCATAGGCTGCACGCATCGAGTCGAGCAGAGTGGCATATTGTGGTTTGTCGGCAGCCCAAGCTGCAAAATCGGCCTCGTATTTCTGTTTCTTGTCTATGGTGCGCAGACGCTCCAGTCCCAGGCTCTCGCCCTGCCATTTCTTCCATCCGTTGGCAATGTTTGCGTGTTTCGCAGCATATGCGATGCGCACTGCAGGGTCTTTAGCCTGTGCCTCGCTTATTGTCTCCAAGCGTTGTGTGCGAAGCTCAATCTTCATTGGGTTCGACATATTTGCCACGTAATCTACAGCGTCCGAGATGACATACTCCTGAGTGTTTCCCGGGAATCCGTATATCATAGTAAAGTCGCCCTCCTGCACTCCCTTGGTCGAAATCTTAAAGTGTCTCTTGGGACGGTAGGGGATATTATCCTTGCTGTAGTCGGCAGGTTGGTTGTTGCTGTCGGCATATACGCGGAAGATAGAGAAGTCACCTGTGTGGCGCGGCCATATCCAATTGTCGGTGTCACCACCGAATTTACCTATTGACGAGGGGGGCGCTCCCACCAGACGCACATCGCGGTAGGTTTGATAGACGTATAGTATTTGCTGATTGCCATAATAGATACTTTCGATTGAGGCACGGTAGCCCTGCCCCTTTGTGGCAGCTGCTATGATATCTTCGCGCTTCTCTCCGGCTGCAAGGCGCTCGGTGACATCCTCCATAGTAACAAGCAGGCTTACGGTAAGTCCCGGTACTGGGAGCTCCTCGCTCATCGACTTTGCCCAATAGCCATAGGTGAGGTAGTCGTGCTCCACCGAAGATAATTTCTGAATAGAGCCGTAGCCACAATGGTGGTTGGTGAGCAGCAAGCCCTGTTCCGATACAAATTCACCGGTGCATCCGCCGCCAAACTGTACTACTGCATCCTTTAGCGAAGCCTTGTCGGCCGAATAGATATCCTCGGCTTTTAGTTTGAAACCCATCTTGCGCATCTCTTTTATGCGCTCTTTTATTAGGCTCGGAAGCCACATTCCCTCATCGGCAAAGGTGGTGGAGATTGCCAGACAGGCCAATACTCCTAATAGTAATCTCTTTATCATATTTTTAATGTGTTTGTTTAATTGTGCGAATATAAGCATTTTTTTGTAGCAGAGCGAGTATTTCTTGTTCCTAAATCTCTTTTGAAAAAATCTTTGTTTGCCGAGCCAATTTTTAATAGCAGCACCTTCGCCGTTTATCAAATTATGTTTTAATTTATTGGTGTCCGATAAAACTTTTTCAGTCTCTCATTTAGGCTTGTTTGCTAAATTCAGCTTCGTCAATAGCACTTTTTGGGATTATTCTATTTTTATCGGACAGTAATAGTTTTAATTTTGTGGAAAATGTTTTTTCTGTAACTATTTGGTGCATAGGGAGCTTAGGTGGGGGCTTTTTGCTTATAAAAAAAGCACCTTGCAGCAGTTTTTTTACTGTAGCAAGGTG
>JAGCKB010000104.1 GCA_017647725.1 Bacteroidaceae bacterium | reverse complement strand
TTTGTAAACAAGTTTTTTATTATCTTCGCAGATTGAATATCTGTTTAGTGCATATATGTTTATGCGCAAGAATAAAAATTGTATGAAAAAAAGTCTTTCTTTAATAGTAATGTCAATGTTGCTGGTGTTTACAGCATCGGCAAAGAGTGATAATAAGGGAGTATACGTATTGGGTGTATCAATCTCTTTTTCCGATACTATAGCCTATTTTACCGAGGTGCAACTCATTGATGGGGTGCAGTTGGATGAAAAAACAAAATTCCTGCCCGATAGACAGCACTATGCGTACGAACTGCAGGATTATATGGCTGTTCAAGAGGGACAGCCCGGACGTACCTCTATTGTGCTGTTTGCTAAGAATGAAAAGTCTTTAAAGAAGAAAGAGGCAAAGGTGAAGAACAGACTGCAGCGTCGCCGAGGTCTTACAGTTCGTTATCTTGGTGAAAAATTTAAATTTACACGTCCATAAAGTAATATGATGCAGATGAAACTGCTGAGTAATCTGTTTTACACTTTCTGTTCGATACTATTTTTTGCATTTGCATCATGTAGCAATAATAGTGATGATGTTGTTTTTCCTGCGGCAGAGGGCGATACGCTTCGTAATCTTACGTTTATATATATAATGGCCGAGAATAGCTTGTCGAGCTATGCTGCTTCTGATATTTATGAGATGAAGTTTGCAGCCGATGAGATTCCCGACGATTGCGAATTGCTTCTCTTCGTCGACGATGTCTCGTTACCAAGAATTTGCCGCATTTTCTTCGATGGGGTAGAGGGGCAATGTGAAACATTGTATACTTTCGAGGATGATTTCAGTAGCAGTGATGTCGATAATGCGCGTATGGTCTTTCATTGGATAAACGAACGTTACCCCGCTCGCACTCTTAATGTTGTTATGTGGTCACACGGTAGCGGATGGATATCGGGGAAGAATGCACCTTGCCAGCGTAGCATAGGTGTTGATAATGATAATAATAGTTTTTCAAATTCAACAGCGGCTGCTATTGATGTCGATGAACTTGCAATGCTGCTTCAAGAGCAGCCCGTAAAGCCTAAAATGCTTCTTTTCGATGCTTGCTTTATGCAGACATTAGAGACGGCCTATGCGCTTCGTGCCAGTGCCGACTATATTGTTGCGTCTCCAGCCGAGATTCCTGCTGATGGTGCGCCTTATGACCTGCTTTTAGAACATTTCTTTGCAAAAAAGTTCGATGCGAAGAAAGTTGTCGATGCTTATTGCTCCGATTATCAGAATAAACGTGATGGAGTAGTGCTCTCAATGATAGATTGCAGTGCTATGGAGCAATTGGCCGAGTGTAGTGCTCGGTATATACCTAAAGCATTTGAACGTGTAAAAGGCGAGCCTGAAAAAGTATTCTCTTATCTGCCTAATGGGTATTCAATAGCTTCAAGATATTACTATCCCGATTTTTCCGATGCAAATGCTGCTATGAAGAGTACTCTTGCCGAAGATGATTATGAACATTGGCGCTTGTTCTTAGAGAGAGCTGTTCCCTATTGGGCAACAACAGGAGGGTGGTATTCGGCGGTTCATCGCAAAATATATAATGTGGACAAGGAGGTTTATTGCGGTGTATCGATGTATGTTCCTCGTGAAGGTGAGAAAAATTTATTCTATAATACCGACTTTGCTACAACTGAGTGGTATCGTGTTGCCGGATGGTCGAAAACAGGGTGGTGATACTTTTTTAACCCTGATAAAATAAGGGTGTGGCTCGGTGGTATGTAAAGCTGTGTCTATCGTATCTCTCACAGCTTTTATATTCAACTTTGTAACAGAGAGGATGCTCTAAGTGTTTTTGAGCATCCTCTCTGTTATTTTTTATTATGACTAAGAAGCTGTTTAAATTTCTAAAAAAAAATCATATAGAAGCTGATGGTTTCGTCGTTTTTTATATTCAAAAATGCCTGTTTGTTTCTTTTTTGAGGTTACATAGCCCGCTATGCGCCCTTAAAAGATAAATAAACATCCAATTTATGCTCTATAAAAAACTTGACGAAATACATTTAAACAGCTTCTAAAAATAAATTCTTTGATACAGTTCGGTATATCATCATAAATG
>JAGCKB010000103.1 GCA_017647725.1 Bacteroidaceae bacterium | reverse complement strand
TGCGACGAGAACTGTACGCCAAATGCGACTTCAAGGAATATCGCCCACGCAAAGGTTTTACTTGCAGAGAATATTTTAACGAATAACAACTAACCCTCTTCTAACCATGAAAGATTGGACCGGAAACACCAACAGTGTATTTAAGACTCTCGCCTCGTCGCACCATACCGACCACGAGCGACAGCCTTACGACTACTACGCAACCGACCCACGGGCTGCACAACTACTCCTTCAAGTAGAGCAATTCCACCTCGATATATGGGAGCCTGCTTGTGGCGAGCTACATCTTGCAGGCGTATTCAAGGATGCAGGCTATAACGTGCGATGCTCCGATATTGTCAATCGTGCCGACAACGAGGTGCTCGACTTCCTCGACATCACCAATACCCATTGGCAAGGCGACATCATTACCAACCCACCATACAAGTACGCCCGAGAGTTTGTCGAGAAAGCCCTCAGCATCATCCCCGACGGCTACAAGGTAGCAATGTTTCTCAAACTGCAATTCATGGAAGGGAAAGGCCGCAAACACCTCTTTACAACTCACCCCCCCAAATGTATATACGTTTCTTCCTCTCGCCTCAACTGCGCCATAAATGGCAACTTCGACAGCTTGCGCACAACAGGAGGCTCAGCAGTAGCATACGCATGGTATGTGTGGGAGAAAGGTTATAAAGGAAATACAATCGTAAAATGGATAAATTAATCGAATTACAACGAGGCGAATACGCCATACCCGACAACTGCCGAGCTATGGTGCATGACAACAAGGTATATATTTTCGAGCGGTTGCCAAGAGGCAGACCAAACAAGAATAAATATCATTGCCGAGATTGCGCCCACCGACAAAAAGGACAAAACGACTTATTTAGGCACACCTTTATTTGCACTCAACGACCCAAATCCAACACAATAGGCACTAAAGGCCTATATTACGCAGCCAACGAATACGGAACAATATGTAGCAAATTCAAACCACTATGAAACACAAATCAGATCGTATATACGGAGAATTATTGGAATTAATAAGCACATTAATAGACAAGAAGAATGAACTACAAAAAACTTTTGTTTTTAAGGGTTTTGGAAACCCTAATAGACAGCCCCTTGTGTCTATAAACGGAGATCTTAATGTTGGTTTAACCTACGAATATCAATGGATGCCGATCGAAGAAGCCATAGAACGAATGGAAGAAACCGGATATATTGATATTAATGATTTTGAATTATGACACCCGAACAATATGTGCGTGAGCAATACCCCGATGCAACAGATGTTATGATAAAGTTTTTCCTTAAAGGCTACAAATACAGTCTTTTAATGAATGACTTTGAAACGCTATGGAACAATCTACCTTCGTGGGAAAAACGAGAGTTCGCAGAGGAATTTATCGACGAAGATAACAACAATGATGGTTACAGTAATATTGATGATGCTTGGCAAGACCTCGACCAAAAAGAAGCAATGTTGTTTTTGAAAGATAAAATTCAGCATTTATCCATCTACGAATTGTATCAAATTATGCACAATAGAATAGAAGAACTAATAAACGAACACCAACTAATGACAGCTATATGAACACTAAAGAACTATCCCTCAACATCGAACTATGCGACTCGGGAGCTATCATTTCATACCCCGATGACGGAAGCAAATACGCATACAGCGATGAAACCGAAGCCTGTCGCAGTATCGCCAACGACATAGAACACCTCAATATGCCGAAGAATAATATCAACTACACCACCGACATAGTGCATTGTTGTGGTAATAACTGCCCGCTAAAGGGAGGTTGCCGTAGGTTTGAATGTTATGTAATATGGGAGAAAGCCAAACTCAACAATAACGCTTTCTTCACAATCGAGCATTACAACCAAAATACAGGTAAGTGTAAACTATATATACCAATAGAGCAATGAAAGCAAGAATTTATCAATTTTTAATATTACTACTACAATTTATATGTGGTGGTTTGGTGGTAGAAAAGGAGTGGGATTTTATAACAGAATTTATGTTTATAATACTGCCATTTTCGGTATTAGGAGCAATTTTATTCACATTATATGAACGCAAAATAAAAGAGCAATGAACGAGATAAGCATAATAATCAACGGAGTGCGGTATGATGCGGTGAGTATATTGCCCAATCCAACATACCCGATATGTAGTCAATGCCATTTTAACGAAGTATGCGAAATAAGATATCGAACCCTATCCGAGTTTTGCAATGAGTTTTTGGAGCCAGAATACGTTTTTATAAAATCCGATAAAAAGTTTGAGAAATGAGTAAAACAAATTCATTGCACTATGAATTATGTTGTCTTGGTGCAAAATTTTTGAAGTCCCGCAAAAATGCTGAGCCTTGGGAAACCCCAAACAAATATGTGGTAGTGGAACTTGTCACATTGACAGCAGAAAATCCCGATATATGGGCAACCAATGGTTATCAAACAACAATGGTTGAAGTCAAAACAAGCCGCGCAGATTTCCTTGCCGATAAGAAGAAATGGATACGCAGCGAAGCGGCTGATATTGCAGATAAATGTTTAGGGAATTTTCGCTACTACCTATGCCCAACTGGGCTAATAGCAATAAATGAGTTGCCTGATAAATGGGGTTTGCTTGAATTTGATGGTAAGAATATTATTAAGAAAAAGAGTGCGACTTATCAGAAATCATCAACTGATGCAGAATTATTAGTATTAACAAGCATTATGCGTCGAGTTGGCGTAAAACCACAAATATTTAATTTTAGAAAAAGTTGCTATACCCTGCCAAAGAAGAATTACTAAAAACATTGAAAAATGAGAACAATAAAATTTAGAGGAAAAGACATCGAAACAGGCGAATGGATATATGGACACTTTTTTCAAAGATTGGGACATTATCCTGCAATCGTTGAGCCAAGACCTCGTGACGGAAAGGTTATGTACTACGAAATAGCCGTAGAAGATACTACCGTTGGTCAATACACAGGACTAACCGACAAGAACGGTAAAGAGATTTACGAGGGGGATATTCTTCGTGGCGATGAATATCCTTTTAACTGCGACGGTGTAGATAATTACTTCGCAGAGGTCGTATGGGCAGACAATGTTTGTGGCTTTTATAGAATTACCCATAAAAAGGCCAACTCTACAGTTAGAGGTATTTCTCACGGTAATTGGAGTGAATTAGACGAAGAAGATATAAAATCTTTTGAAGTCATCAGCAACATCCACGACAACCCCGAACTACTTAATAATTGATGCAAAATGGAAACAAAGACAGTAAAAATAACAACCTGTATGCGTGGATTAAAGAAATGGATTGATGCACATCCACGCAAGAATTTAAGAGGCTTCTTTACTATCAATGGTCGTGATATGACAGATACAGAAGTAAGGCGAGTCGTATCTTATGCGGTTGAGAAAGGATATGAGACCGAAGCGGATATACCAAGTGATGAGCTTGCTGAATTACTGAAAGGAGGTGCGGAATGAAGAAAGAGAGCGACGAAATTATGGACTTGCTCGACACTCTTGCAGCTATGAGCGGTGCTTACGACCAAGATTTTACAGAAGAATGTAAAAAAGCGGATAAGTATTCCAACAAGATTTTATCACTTAAAAACGATATACAATGAAAGATTGTCCATTTGAGGCTTGGCAACTTATCCAAGCAAGAGAGATATTAAAGTGGGTAAGAGATAACAGCCAATTTGGTATAAACAGTATAAATCTTATAGAAATTATTGAAGATTTACTTTTCAATATTGCGCACGGCAAGTTAGGTCTTAAACCTATCAGCAAATGTACCATACAAGAACTACAAGAAGAACTTAATAAAAGATTAGGAAAATGAAATACGCAGAACTATCCATAGGCAACCTTGTATATTACAACGGCAATGCAATCAAAGTAGAGTCGATAACCAAACGAGAGGTTGGCTATCACACGCAACCTAATGAGAACAATATGCACTTCGCAAAGATGTGTGAGATTTTGCCCATACCAATAACTGAAGAAATACTCTTGAAGATTGGATTTAAGAAATGCATCGATGGAAACAAACTTTATCGTTACGCAATAGCGGAATGCATAATGGAAATACGTTTTTTGGATATAGGTACTTTAATAAAGTTGGAAAACTATAAAAGTGATTACGTTAGAAAGGTTCACTTGCCCCAAACACCCTACATACACCAACTACAAAACGCATATCTATTAGTAACAGGCAAAGAATTTGAATTATGCAGAGAAAGATTGTTGATTCACATATAAAAACCTCCAACCATGACCACCTCATCAATCCAATGGACAACCGGTGCACCCACTAAACCCGGACGCTATGTAGTCACAGTCATATCGCCCTACGGCAATCTGTACACATCCATCGGCATCTTCGATGGCCTACGATGGGAGTACTACAACAACAACTCCATTATAGCATTTTGCAGCACATTCGATATCCAACCACACAAACCTCAACAATAACTACGAGTCATCAATTGGACAAGCTACTAAACAAACATCCCGACTATTATAGCCGGGATGTTGCCTTTTTTAACCTAAACTAATACAATATTATGATGTAACAAACCTATATCCATTGCGAAGCTCTTCCACAGCGCATACGAGCATTCAACGAATATCGCACTTCGCTCTCAGCTCGTTCCATCTGTTCTTGCGCTACGGCGGCTTGATCTGCATTCCCCTTCGATAGCCACCATCGACGTAGCATCGTAGCCATCATATAGTCTCTTATACCATTGTCAAGTGGTATCACGCTTGGTTGATTCCATGTCTTAGGCATTGTGAGCACTATCTGATATTGTTGCGTTACTCCATCGCGGTCGCATTGTGTAGGAGCACAGTGATGATAGGCACGAGTCATAGCAGTCACATATCCCCATGCCTCATCGGCATAACGGTGTAACTCCCATGTGTTGTCTTCGGTAGCCGACAGCTGCTCTATGTGGTCTCCACCCTCATCTACCATTATGGCTGCCACTGATACAGTTCTATCGCTCACCATCGACACCAATTCGCTCATGTCGTATAGAAATTCGACAAGAACACAACTCGCATCTATCTTCGTACTGTTTATCATGACGCAAAGATATATCACACTCTACATCGCTACACGTTTTTTTTGGATTTACAACACTCGCACATAAACTTTCGGGACACCGGGTACAACAACTGTCCTATTTCACCACACAAGTACGCCACCTCCTCGCCCCATGGATCAAGATTATAGGCATCTGCAATATGCGCCTCAAGATGTTTGCGCTCATGGTCGTAACTATTCAAGAATTGAGCCGGTGTACTCGTCCGGGCTATTACCATTACCGTCTCACGGCTGTCGTAATTCGAGTAGGTCAATCCCGTATCTGTCTTCCCCTCTCGCAGGTTCTCGTAGGCCGTATCAAGATTACTCCCTCTACACCCTATTGCATACAAGTCTTCCATGATTTCGGCACAATACATTTTCGTTACGGCATAGTATACAGTTACGCGCCACTTATACGCTTCTATATATATATCTTGTCTTATCATTACAATCATTATAAAAAGGCGCACAGCCTCATCGACCATGCGCCACTCGATTATTGACTACTTTCAGTCGCGATAATAACCTCGTTGGGCACTTCTCTCTCCTCCATGACGTGGATCTATCGTATTGCGATAGTCATCCTCATCATCTCGCATTCCCATACCCATTCGTCTACGCTCATTCATGCCAAGGCCATTGTATCGCTCTCCCATATCGTCTCGGCGGCCCATCATGTTTCTACGTTCGTTCATCGCCGACTCTTCGGCGGCTTCCTCAAGTACCTTGCACATTTTCTTAGCGTACTTCTCGCTCTTCACGGCATACTCTTCCAACTCTTCCAACAACTCCTTGTTGACCTTGGTACGGTCAAGTTGTTCGATGTGGTGCATAACTTCTTTCAAGTTATTCTTCAACTTGACGCTATACTCCATCAAGTCACCATAGTCATCTCGCTCTATTACTATCACTTTTCCCATACTTTATTTTTTTTACAGGTTATTACTCTTTGCTCGATAATTCTCGTTCAAGAAGTCTCTGCATCATATCTTCCAACCTATTGAATCGAGCCTCTATTGCACTCTCTCGCTCACGTTCTTTAGCCAATGCGGGATTCAATCGAGGCATTATATCATCACACGCCTCTACGATCTCCTCATCCAAACTGCGACTTTCCAATCGGGCTTGACTCGTGCGCTTCATGTTATCTATGTAGGCACACATGGCATCGCTATCATTCGATACTACCCAACCACTACCATTGTCTACCAAGTTCTTCTCGCATGGCATCTGTTGTAGGTTCAACACCTCACCATTTACCCGCACACTCATCTCTACGAATGTCGGCAGGAAGCTATTACCGGGTACAGCCGGTTGGCCAAATTGTGTCTTCGGTGGTTTCACATCCACCACTACACCCGTGTACAATATAGGTCGCTTGCGTCGGTCAAGGACATATATACTATCATTCTCTTTTAAATTACCAAGCATGTTTTTTATTTTTTTTCTGTTATACAATCAGGGGTGAGCGCACATTGCTGTGCGCTCCCTTTTCTCACACACCCATTATCTGTAAGAGGTTGGCTTGCTTATTGTACCACAGCTCATACACACCTGTTCCGGGTAGGTCGGCTACTGTCAACGCCTCTCCGTTATAGGTGGTAACTGCTTGCTGCACACCATTGGTCTCAAACACGATGGGCAACGTTGTAGCTGCACCGGCAGGCACTGCTTGCGACAACTCTACATATACCGAGCCAAGATAGCTACGCGAGGCAAACGAGTGGGCAGGGAAACTGTACACTACAGCCTCTGTGGTCGCACTCACACCGCTCGATACAACATAGCCCGACCCACCTCGATTTACGATTCTAAAGGGAATTGCCATAATAGTACCTCCTTTCTAACTAACCCCAAAATCCATTACCACCATTGCCAAATCCGCCGAAGCCATTGCCACCCCAAAGGGCAAAAAACAACAATGCTAATAGCCAATTACCGCCGAAGCCACCAAAGCCTCCGCCACCGCCCATCATTGCTCCGAGCAAAAAATCGCTGTCAAAGCCTCCTCGGCCACCACCTCCCTCGTTGGGGAAGATAATTGTTCTCTCATTCATACTTATTATATATTATACTTGTTATAGGTGGCACCATTACCACCCACAACAAAGGTATATATGCGCCTATCCCTCAACAACTTTTCTTAATACCACCGCATCCACACTTTTATACCAACTCATCCAAACAAAAATACCATTTCCGCGACCTCGCGAAAATGGTATTACACTATTATTTGATATATCTTAGCGGCTTGCCTTCTACACCTCCTCTTTCCTTGTGTGATTCAACGTATTCTGCACTGTCTTCCAACCTACGTTCGTGCGATTGGCTACCTCTTTGTACAGGTCGGTTCGCGATACGGAACTTGCCCATTTCCCAAGCTCAGCCAATACCTTCGCATACTCATCATGTACAAGGTTGTCTCTCATTACTGTGCCCACTTGTCGTTGGTGCACTCTTGCTTTCGCATTCATCATTGCTTTGTTTAGATTGTTATTGTTATATGTATACAAAAAAGCGAGGCAGGGCACACACCCCACCTCGCGGCATCATCCTAATATTTACACTTATATATAGTTATGGCAGAAGGGGTGCGCTCACGCCTTCTTTATATTTCCTATGATATACAACGTTGCACCGGCTACACACACACCGGCTATAGCCAACGACCACCATGCCCACGTTGGCACTACCTCTACTACTTTCTCAACCTCTACAGGGTAGGGGATGCTATCTCTGCGTGTTTTGCTCACTGTTACAGTAGGCACGCTCACCGGCACACTTGCCGGGAACACATACAGGCTGTGGTGTAATACACCTCGGCTCACCTCGGCTCTCGATGTGGCTCGTTCGGTCATCAGCACACTCACCGAGTCGGTGGTCCCTACCTCTACACGCTCACTCTGCATCTCTACCTCTACAATGGTATCACGCACAATGGTCTCTATCGTCTCGGTTGTCTTATGCTCGACCGGGATATATACAGTTTTTGTGCATCCATGTAGCATTATCAGCGACAACAATGCCACCAACAACCATATCCACACTTGAGCTTTACGCTCTTTATCTTCCTTTTTCATCGCGTATGTATTATCTCACGTCGATTACACATGTCAGCATCAAGCGAGACGTGCACCCAACTGTAATTGTACTCGTCAATCAATTGATCGAATGGCAAGTTTGCCTTTATGTAATCAAACAGCCATTTGTTTCCCTCCTTGGTTCCGACGGTAATATCGGCTGCCTCACCTGTCATATGCTGACTATTCTTCGACGCACCTTTTGTTACTGCATTAAGCGCAGGGCTACGATAGCCACTATTAGTAGTTATAGGCTTACCATAAGCCTCGCGTAACGGGTCGAGTACTACATTAATAAGCCTCGTCATATTCTCAACTGCTTTAACTGTAGGCGTGTTGTCAATACCTCTCTCTTCGGCCGTCTCGCTACCGCACAACTCTTCAATGCTAAAATATTTCATATACCTATTATATTATAGATTATTACTCCTTATATTCGGGCAATATCAAGTGAATATCCTTTGCCACCTTCTCCATATGTTGGCGTAGGCGAGTAGCATCCACTTTGCTCTTTCTTGTGTATTCTACGAACAACGAGCCACACCAATCATCGTTCTTGTCTAATAGTCTCACAATGAACAATTGCTTGGTTCCTGCGGCGTGCATCAACGTATGCGCCACATCATCGCGCACCTCATCGATGCATCGGTAATGCAAGTAACCATTATCGGCAAGCTCTTTCCCGAACTTCGGGATGTCTGCCAATGCCAACTGCTGTATATGGTTTCTCATCGACTCCACGCCTTTACGTTTTACCTCGTAGTAGATGCTCACTTTCTCGATATCTCCCATCGGATGGGGTTGGGCTATATATACCCGGCACGCATCATAGTCGCCGCGAAGATCGCCAAGCTCACCATAGATAAGCGCACTATGTCTTCTCCTTCGGCTCTTCTCTTGCTCAGCTCGCAATATATCTTCTTTGCGACGTTTGTCAGCCTCAGCAGCTTTACGTTCAATCTCGGCCTCAGCCTTACGCTCGAACACCTTCTGCGAGTAACCGAACCACGCAGTCGTGATGGTACACACCATCGTTATCAATGCCAATATAATCTGTGTTGTATCCATCTATTACATTATTGTTGATTCATCCGCCAATTGCTTCGATTGTTGCTCGCGCTCATAGGCTTGTTTTTCTTCTTCGGTAGCCTCTCGCCAATCCTCCTCACGAACATACTCTCCTTTGATGGACGTGATGAATAATCGGTCATCGCCTACTTGGTTTGCTTGGGTAAGATACATACCCTCTCTTGATTTTATTTCTTTCATTTTCTATTGTGATATTGATACATTAGGGTGATTCGTCAACGCCTCTAACACGTCCGCATCTTCAGCCAATCGCGTATAAGCATAACTCGCCAACTTGATTGTAATTGCACTTGTGGCTGCTTCATTATTAATAATGTATAATAACGATTCTTTTGATATAAGGTTTGAACTACTTATATCTAAGTTAAACTTAAGACTGTCTACATGCAAGTATTGTACGGAAGAACAAACATTAAACATGCTGGGCATAGTCGTCACTTTACTTGTATCAAGTTGTGGTATTGATACGAGAGAATAACAATAATAAAACATGCTGGACATATTTGTCACGATAGATGTATTAAGTTGTGGTATCGATACGAGAGAATGACAATAATTAAACATGCCGGACATAGTCGTCACTTTACTTGTATCAAGTTGTGGTATTGATACGAGAGAATGACAATAATAAAACATGTTGGACATATTTGTCACGTTAGATGTATCAAGTTGTGGTATTGATACGAGAGAATAACAACTATTAAACATGTTGGGCATAGTCGTCACTTTACTTGTATCAAGTTGTGGTATTGATACGAGAGAATAACATTTTTGGAACATGCTGGACATAGTCGTCACTTTACTTGTATCAAGTTGTGGTATTGATACGAGAGAATAACAATAAGCAAACATGCCGGATATATTTGTCACTTTACTTGTATCAAGTTGTGGTATT
>JAGCKB010000102.1 GCA_017647725.1 Bacteroidaceae bacterium | reverse complement strand
GTATTCACTTTGATATATCCGCTGAAATTGCCACCTACGCAATCGAGTGATGTGTTCACTGTAAACTCTTCGTTTACGGCAACGTTTTTGTTGTTGATGCTCAGAGGTGACGCTACGTAAGGTCTTGCGCCCTCCTTAGCATTTATTTTAAAGTATTTGTTGCTTGTTGTGTGGCGTATGTACTCCCATTTGTTATCTTTCAGTTCGCGAATATCTACCAAATACAGTCCTGTAGGCAGTCCCGGGAAATAGTGGAGTGTAGAGCATGTAATTACCTTGTTTCCTCCTGCTTTGACGTTCTTTACCTCCTGAGTTTGAATTAGATACTCCTTGCCGGTCATATTGTTCTGTACAAATATACCAATAGTTCCGGTGTATGCCTCGCCGTTGGTTGCAACGTTGTTGATACGTGCTCTGATATTGGTTGCCGAGCCATTGCTTATATCCTTTAAGCTATATTCGCTAACGGTGGGGAAGGCGCCTGTCGGTTGTGATATAATATTGAGCGTGTCTGATGTACCCTCGACGAGGTACATCTTATTTGTATCGAACTCGGTTGAGCTGTCGAGGTAGGGGTTTCTTAAGTTATATGCAAACGATATAAAGTATCTTCCGGCGGTGTTCAAACGTATGTTTGTGCTGTAAGAGAGTGCAATCTCCTGCTCGTCAAGTACCTCTATCAATTTAGCATTGTCTGTCTGAGGCTCGCTTGTCCAAGTGCCGTCGGCGTTCTCTTTGTTGAACACAGGTACCACAAGTATATTACGATTGTCCTTATTTCGGTTTACGAATCTTGCCTCAAAACTTATTTTGTCACCAATGAACATAGGACGTGGCTGGAATGTCAAACGCGATAGTGTAGCCTTGGGCAATGCGTTTGTTACGATTACTTTCTTGTCGGTAACCTCTATCGAGATACCGTTGTTTGCGCCTGGCATTACCTCGAATTCGCCGCCACTATGCTTGTAGATGATGCGCAATGTGTACTTGCCTTTGGGAAGGTATAGTCCGCTGTTCTGCTTTGTCTGTACCTGGACTGTGTAGATATATCCGCCCGAATCGTCTACTTTAATGGCGAGCTTATTAGTTCCTAAAGAGGCTCTTATGACATTGCCATTCTCATCGGTGATGTCGACACCAAGTTCGATGTTGTATGACGAGTGTGACCAGTTGAGGTAACTTGCAAGTATGCGGAAACGGGCAACACCACTGCTGTTTATGGTTGCTTCGAATTTATCAAGTGGGGTCTGCTGCATCTGACCTACGGGTGAAAGAAGATATATTGTGGGGTCGCCCTCACGCTTAGCCTCTCCATCTTTACGTGGATGGATGTTAGCTATAATCTGCTGTCCGACGCTGTACTCTCCGGCACCACCACCTGTGCCTATTCCATCGGGCTTCATATAGGCCATATCAAAGAATCCGTCGTATGCACCGCTCCAACCCCAATTTATATGCAGGTAGTCGTTCTCGTCTATTCCGTCACAAACAAAGGCGTGACCTGCTCCAGTCGTGAATCCGAATCCTGAATAAACCAATGGCTGACGTGCTTCGAGGTTGCTGCGCAGTACATTCATCCAAACCTCGTCGCTGTACTCTAAGCGACGGTATATGCGTGCTTCGCTCGAGTAGTCGAAAATGTTTACAAGTGCTTTTACTGCCTCGATGCTGTTGCTACCTGTTCCTTCAATAGCATAGCTGCTGTTTAATGCCTTGCCAACATCTACCATAAGCTGTGCTACCTCGTCGGCATTATCCTGATTATACATACCCGAATAGCTGTTAAGCATCTTGCTCCAGTTGTATTGGCGTTTGGTGAGGTCTATTCTCTCGCTGCTTCCTGTTATATTGCTCTTCCAGGTGATTGACTTTGTGGGAGTAACTGGCCAAGAGTGGAACTTCATAACCTGTGCAACAGCAGTTGCGGTACAACCTGTAGGGGCATATTGTGTTCCTATCTGAGGGCACTTTCTATTGTAAGGGTTGCCCTGGTCCCAAGTGGTCTTGAGCATAGGTTCGATGCGCTTGCCTGCCACTCTCTTGATGGGTGCGGCCTTGCCCTGACGTACCTGCTCGACATAGTGGCTGTACATATCCAACCACTCTACAAGGGGCTGTGGCATCTCGATATCTGTGCGTGTCTCGCTTGTCGAATATCCTACAATGGGTTCCAAGAGATCATCTCCCGAGACGATGACAAAACCGTTTGACGACTCTTCGGTGAAGATGTAGAAATTCTCCTCGGCGCTGTTGCTTGTGCTTCGGTTGGTCGATTTGCTCTTTTGTGGAGCGAGTCTCATACGTACCTGCTCCTTTTCGGGAGCTACTTTCTTCCAAAAAGCCGATGCTATTTGTTGCGCCTTCTCGGGACTGATAGGGCCGGCAAAAGCCGTTGCTACTATAATAAGTAGCAGAATGTTAAGAGTAAATAGTCTTTTCATTATTCGCTTTTTTAAAAGTTTTTTTATTTTTTGCAATTTCGCAAAAATACGAAAAAAACGGAAAAAAAGAGGGCTTTAATGGTAAAATGTACTATTTGCTGTGAAAATGTATGTTAAAAGGCTGAATAATCACGTTAAAGAGAGTCTTTTCAGCTCTTGCACTTATCGCAAATTCCTTTTACTATGTAATTTACCGAGTGCATAGTGAATCCCTCGGGTAGTTCTATTGCGGGAACTTGTATGTGTTTAAAACAGTAGGTGCGTTGGCACTTTTCGCAGAAGAAGTGGGTGTGCATATCGTGTGCACTGTCGTGTCCGTGACTGTGGCACAATTCGTATTTGAGTGAGCCGCTGCCATCCTGGATGCTATGTACGAGATTATGTGATTGAAAAAGTGTCAGTGTGCGGAATATTGTTGATTTTGGTGCTGTGTCGAGCCTCTCTTCAATGTCGGCCAATGACAGAGGTGATTCGCTTTGCGAGAGGAGCTTTGCTACTAACAGACGCACTGCGGTGGGGCGTATGCCGCGTTCTTTCAATAGTGTCTCCATTATCGTGTAATCCCGGTAGTTATTCCTACACAGCGCTGAAGCTCGACATAGCTTGCTGCACAGTTATAGAGTGAGTTTATGTACTCCTCTTGCATCATATTATCGCTGCGCTCGGTCTCAATAAAGTCTACAAAAGAGATTTCGCCCATCTGATAGGCTTTGCGTTTGCTTTGCAGCAGCTCGGCTGTCTCTGCCATCATTCCTTGTGTGAATGTCTCTTTCTGTCGGCTTGCAATGGTGCAGTTACTGTAGGCCTGCATAACCTCGCTTTGTACGAGCATTCGTGTATCGGCAAGCTCCTCCTCGGCCTGCTGCACCTTTGCTCTATCCATTGCTCGTGCACCCGAGTTCAGATTCGAGAATCTTAATGGGATGGCTGCTCCTACCATCAGCTTGGTAAATGAGGGATCGGCTTTGTTGTATTCTGCGCCTATCGATAGCTCAAGCTCTATTCGGCGGCGTGCACTGCTCAGACGTTTTTCGGCATTGGCAATGTCGACACGGCTCACTGCGGCAAGCAGGTCGGCGCGGTTGACAAGTGCCTGTTTTATGTAGCTGTCGGGCGATTCAAGTGGGGCGGTGGCGCTCTCAAGTGTGCCTTGGGCCATTATCTGTTCGCTACCTGTTAGATTACCCATATAATATCCCAATTCAATGGCGCTGTTACGTAGCTCGGCCTCGGCTTGCAGTCGTCCGTTGCGTGTGAGTCCTGCTGCCAGACGCGACTCTATCCACACTGTCTTTGCTATCTCGCCGCGTGTGTAGCGCAGGCTGTCGCTCTGTGCCAACTGTTGCATATAGCTCTCGCGGTTTGCGGCAATCTTTAGTAACTCTTTTGCTCTTATGTGACGCAGATAGGCAAGGGTGGCATCGGCGTGAAAGTTACGCATATAGTCGTTGAACACAGCTGCTGTTGCCTGTAGCTCTTTGTCGGCCAGGCGTATACCGGCGCGACGCACACCAAAGGTAAAGGTGCTGCTAAGGTTGGCGGCAATGCTATGTCCCAGGTCGGTGTTCCAATCTTCGTTGTTGGCATATTGAACCGATAGGGTGGGGTCGTTATAAACCTTTGAACTCTTCAACGCCTGCTGTGCAATATCGATATTCATTGCCTCGGCAACTATGGCGGTGTTGTTTTCAAGAACGCGCTGCATATAGCTGTCGTATGTCAGTTCCTGTGCTGTGGCTGCAAATGTTACTGCTATGGTAAGTAAAAACAGTATGCTTTTTTTCATCTTATTTTAGGTAAACGTGTAAAAATATTCATTGCAAAGTTACCTCTTTTGTGTTGCAACCGGGTTGCATTTTAAGCAGCTTTTAATAACTATTGCTTTTAGTGCCGGTAACTGTTTAACTTTCTAAATGTTATTCTTCTCTATGCCCATCTCGGCTGCCTTTTTCATAATATACTCCAACGCTGCATCGTGTTCGTTGGGTATTATACCGTCGAGGATGGCGTCTTTTACGCTTGCCTTCAAACGACCTATTTTATCGCAGGGGGGAAGGTTGAAAATATCCATAATCTCTTTTCCGTCGACGGGAGGCTGGAAATTACGTATGCGGTCGCGCTCTTCAAGGTCTTTCAGCTTCTGTCTTACTGTGGCGAAATTATTTAAGAAACGTTGTTTGCGTACCTCGTTTTTCGATGTTATATCGGCCTCGCACAGTGTCATAAGGTCGTCAATGTCATCGCTCGCGTCAAAGAGCAATCTACGTACAGCCGAGTCGGTCACTTCGTTGTCGGCAATTACGATGGGGCGCATGTGTAGTCCCACGAGTTTTGCGACGTAGCGCATCTTCTCGTTCTGCGGCATCTTGAAGTCGCGGAACATTTTTAGTACCATCTTCTCGCCAACGGCATTGTGATTGTGGAAAGTCCATTTCTGTATGGGGTCCCAGCGCTTTGTGCGCGGTTTTCCTATGTCGTGCAGCAGTGCTGCCCAACGAAGCCACAGATTGTCGCTCTTCTTGGCGACATTATCCAGCACCTCTAATGTGTGGTAGAACATCTCTTTGTGTCCAATGCCATTCTTCGTCTCCACACCCTGCATAGCTGTCAGCTGTGGGAAGATAATCTCTAAAAGACCGCAGCGGTCAAGTTCAATGAATCCTTTCGATGGGGTGGGCGAGAGCATAATCTTGTTAAGTTCGTCGTTAATGCGCTCACGCGATATAATCTTTATTCTTTCGCGATTCTCGTGCAGTGCCTCAAAAGTCTCGTCGTCGATGTAAAAGTTCAACTGTGTGGCAAAGCGGACGCAGCGCATCATACGCAGGGGGTCGTCGCTGAATGTTATCCCCGGTTCAAGGGGGGTGCGGATAATGCGGTCCTCAAGGTCGAGTACTCCGTCGAAGGGGTCGACAAGCTCGCCAAAGCGGTTGCCGTTAAGGCATATTGCCATTGCGTTTATTGTAAAGTCGCGGCGATTCTGGTCGTCCTCCAATGTTCCATCTTCGACAATGGGGTTGCGCGACTCGCGTGTGTAAGACTCGCGACGAGCACCAACGAACTCAATCTCGTGCTCGCGGTATTTTACCTGTGCTGTACCGTAGTTGGCATACACAGCCAGATGTGCTCCCTTGCCCAGCTTTTTACTGAAAGCACGTGCCATCGCTATTCCCTTGCCAACCACTACCACGTCAATATCTTTCGATGGGCGCTCAAGAAATATATCGCGCACATATCCGCCAACAACATAACATTCGAGACCAAGCTCATCGGCAGTCTCGGAAATCTTGCGGAAAATGGGTGTGTCGAGTATCTTTGTAAGTTCGTCTCTGTTTGGTATGTGCATATTATCTCTTTAAGATGCTTCAAAAATGTAAAACTTTGGCGAAGATACACAAAAGTGAACAATAAATGAATAAATAGCGAGCTCTTTAGAATTATATTTTCTTAATTTTTTCTAAGAAGCTGTTTAAATTTATATCGTCAAGTTTTTTATAGAGCAAAAATTGTATGTTTATTTATATTTTAAGGGCGCATAGCGGGCTATGTAACCGCAAAAAAGAAACAAACAGGCTTTTTTGAATATAAAAAACGAAGAAACCGTTAGCTTCTATATGAATATTTTTTTTAGAAATTTAAACAACTTCTAAATTAATATGCAGTTACTTCTTCTTAATCTCCTCAAGCAGACGTAGAATCTCGTCCTGTTGCGCCTTCATTTTGTTTATTTTAAAATACC
>JAGCKB010000101.1 GCA_017647725.1 Bacteroidaceae bacterium | reverse complement strand
AAGAGAAAATCCAGTTAATCTCATTTTCACCGAGTGGCGTAGTGCACGCGGTCATCATCTCGTAATCATTTTCACTCTTCACTTGAGTGTTTTTTGTGTCAAAGTTATAAGCCAAGACATTGTATTTTCCAAAAGGAACGCTTAGAAGTCCCTGAATATAGTATCCACGTTCGTCCTTGCCATACTCACTTAAGTAACGTTCTACCACTGCTTTACCGGTAACCTCGTCACAAAATACAATTCTCATCGACTGCGGAGAAGCATACTCGGGTCTTTTCTTCGATTCGTCGTAAAATCCGTAACTCACATTGCGAATATTCTCGTCGAAATATATCTTTACGAAATAGTTCTCATAGTAATTGAGTTCCTCCAATTTACGATGCTCACAACCCGCACAAAACAACATCAGGCACAATGTAACAAAGATAGGCAGGATGCTTTTAAAGTTTCTCAGACAACTCATTGCCATCCTCCTTTCTTTTTTGTCTTTACCGTAATAGGTACACTTAAAGTCACTTGTGCTTTTGTAGGACCAAAATAGTGCCAATGTCCATCTTTATCGGGATTGTGCCACAGAATACTATAGTCATCACTTGGAATATAATCCCGATATGGAATCGACGCATATCCAAATGAGACTGATAGTTCAAGGTTCAAGTATTTATTTATGGGCATAGCATATCCATAGCTAAGTCCGGCGCTCCAATGCTCTCCTTGACGACAGATATCTCTTTTCCATTGGAAGTCCCATTTTCCCGACTCGGCATATACTCCAAGGAAGTGCCCTGCCAATCGGTCTCTCCGATATTTGCTATTCCCCTGCGCATCAGTATTGAACCAGTAACGCGCCTCGGCACCAATGCTTAGGAAACGTATGCAATACTTATTGTTATTCTCACCCCATCGCCACCAAGGGAACTGATGATAATAGAGAAGCGAGAAACGTTTGGTAATGGGAACCTCAACCGAATAATTGGCAAAAGTAAACGCATCGTAAAGCAGATTGCTCTTTAAAGCTAAAATCGTCTTACGCTCGTAACTGACAGGAACATCAATCTTCTCCAATTCAGTTGGGAACTCCCTTGTATATTCCGGTAATTCGAACTGCACATCGGGTAATGGCATATGAACACAAATCCAGGTTGCCATACGCAATCGCGGCATATGGTGACGTATAATCATACTATATGTGTAGCCATTATCGAGTTTCTTCAGCCTCCATTTCTTTGTCTCGGTGGGCACATTGGAGCGCATTATCTTAAGCACCTTGTCGCGGTTAAGCAGATGGTAATTAAGTTCCAGTTCTGTTTCGAGTCCCTCCCAGTTTTCACCCATTGGACGAAGAAATATATTCTCGGGATGCAGAGCACAACTGTCGGGCATATTTGAGAGGATAAAATCGCGAGCCGCCTCGGCACGTTTCTCGGCAAGCCACTTATTGCGTTTGGGCGAACCCTCGGGCGAGGCATAGGCATAAATTGTTATGCTGTCGATTCGTGAGGCACGTCGCAACACATCTTTTATGCGCATTATCTGGTAATCATTGTCCAGATAGTTCTCATCAATGTCTATTCTGTCGCAATAGTAATAGAGAATGTAACTATCGTTTACAGTAGAATCAGGCAAGGTCTGACCGTGCAGAGAAATAGAACCCCACAGCAGCAACAAAAATAATAAAAACGACTTATTACCCCTCAAACCGAAAAATTTGCGCAAAAGTACAAAAAATATGTGAAACCGAGCCACTTCACCCCCCCGAAATCATAAAATTTGTTAAATTGCAAAATTTTATTACAACATAATGTCTTATAAAAATGTTTTTAGGCGCCTATTTTTAAGAAGTTACAAACGTAAGTCTGATTAAGAAGCTGTTTAAATTTATATCGTCAAGTTTTTTATAGAGCAAAAATTGGATGTTTATTTATATTTAAAGGGCGCATAGCGAGCTATGTAACCGCAAAAAAGAGACAAACAGGCATTTTTGAATATAAAAAACGACGAAACCGTCAGCTTCTATATGAATATTTTTTTTAGAAATTTAAACAGTTTCTAAGTAACCGTCTTAAAACTTTCGAAAGCCGATTAATTACTCTTCATCGTCCTCAACGTCTCTCCAGGGCACGGGAACAGCTGGTTGCAGACGGTT
>JAGCKB010000100.1 GCA_017647725.1 Bacteroidaceae bacterium | reverse complement strand
TTGTACCCATAAGCGTTGAGGTGTTTTCGCCATTGGCCTCGTCATACTGCTTGGATGCTCCAAAGTCGATGAGTATAGCATTGCCATTAGCATCGACCATAATATTACCCGGTTTTATATCGAGGTGCAGACGGTAATTCCCGTGTACATATTTAAGTGCACTGCACACCTGACGTATATAACCAAGCGCTTCGGCCTCGGTGAGAGTGCCACGCTGTTTCAGAACACCGCTCAACGAGAGGCCGTCGACATAATCCATCACATAGTAAGCTGTGCCATTCTCTTCAAAGACATCAAAAACGCGCACAATACCGGGATGCTGAAGCTTACACAAAGCCTTAGCCTCATCGATGAATTTATTTTTCAGTTTCTCTACTAATGTTTTCTTGCTCTGCGTACCGATGGTTACGTGGGCAGTTGCCTCGTCGCGATTGCAAAAGTCCTTGACAAAAAACTCCTTTATGGCAACACATTTTTCGAGCAGAGTATGTTCGGCCTCGTATGTGCAGCCAAAGCCTCCGCTGCTGATGAAGCGCTTAATGACATATCGGCCACCTTGAAGAACTGTATTTTCGGGTAAATGCATATTTTTACTTTTGATATGCAAATCTATAGATTATTCTTCGTTTTTACAAAAATAAGTTAAAAGAACTATTGAATATGAGGTTAATATATAAAAAAGATAGCCGAAACTCACGCTCCGACTATCCTTACAATATATTTTCAAATTCAAATAATCCTATTTGTACCCTTCTCGGGAATAAGAACCTTTGGTTTAAAGGTAGCGGCCTCCTCGGGAGTCATTGTAGCGTATGCCATAATAATTGCAACGTCGCCGGGAGAGAATTTATGCGCAGCAGCACCGTTAAGGCATATCACACCTGATGCACGCTCACCCTTTATTACATACGTTACTATGCGCTCGCCGTTGTTATTATTCACGACGTGCACCTGCTCACCCTCTACAATACCCACTGCATCCATCAAATCCTCGTCAATGGTGATGCTGCCCATATAATTAAGGTTAGCCTCGGTTACAGTGACACAATGTAACTTCGATTTCAGAATATGCAGAAACATTATCTTACCTCCTTATATTTAATATTGTCTATGAGTCTTATTTTTCCGCAGAACAGGGCGATGCAACCTACTATATAATCGCTGTCGCTCCACTGCTCGACGGGTTGCAGGGTGTTACCATCTACAATCTGATAATACTCCAAGCAGAATCCCTCGGTAGCCTTAATCGCCTCCTCGACAAAAGCCTTAGTCTGCTGCAGGGTATGTTCCTTGGCATAATCAAGGCTTGCAAAAAGAGTACGCGATATTTTAAGGGCACGTGTGCGTTCCTCGGCTGTGAGCAGCATATTGCGACTGCTCATTGCGAGTCCATCCTCCTCGCGCACAATAGGACAACCTACAATGTCAAGTTTCAGACCCAACTGACGCACCATCTCACGTATTATCGCCAACTGCTGAAAATCCTTCTCGCCAAAATAGGCCCTATCAGGCTCGACAGCATAAAACAGCTTGCTCACAATCTGCGCAACACCGTTAAAGTGTCCGGGGCGGAAAGGGCCCTCCATAACCTCGTCGAGTGGCGCAAAAGAGAACTGACGAGTATCGGGCTCGGGATACATCTCCTCGACCTCGGGAGCAAATGCTATCGCGGCCCCCACCCCGTCGAGCAGACGGCAGTCGGCATCGAGGTCGCGCGGATAGTTCATCAAATCATTTTTATCGTTAAACTGTGTAGGATTGACAAAGATACTCACCACAGTTACATCATTCTCATTTACCGAACGCTTTACGAGCGAAGCGTGTCCCGCGTGCAAAGCACCCATTGTAGGAACAAGGCCAATGCTTTTGCCTTTCTCGCGACACAAGTCAAGCTCATTTTTAAGCTCACAAATTGTACGAATAACTTTCATCTACAATAATTTATCAATTATCGGGTACAAGAACCCTCTGTTTCGGAGTGCAAAGTAACAAACATTTGGGCAGATAACGAAATAATTGCAAAAAAATATTTTCACCATCCATATTTGTTAAAAAGCATAAACAAAGTTGACTTTTGTCATAAAAGCAGGTTAAAAGCGCTTAAAAAGAAGAAACTATTTGCGTATGTAGCAAATTTTCAGTAATTTTGCACCCGCGCGAAACTACATTCGCCGTAACATAAAGATGAAAGCAAACAGAATTTTATTTATTACTCAAGAAATCACACCGTTCGTACCTGCATCGACAATGTCGAACATAGGTCGCAGTCTGCCACAGACCATTCAAGAGAATGGTCGCGAGGCTCGTATTTTCACACCCAAATGGGGTATCATCAACGATCGTCGTAACCAGCTTCACGAGGTTCAGCGCCTATCGGGAATGAACCTTATCATCGACGAGACCGATCACCCGTTGATTATCAAGGTGGCATCACTACAGTCGGCACGTATACAGGTTTATTTCATTGAGAATGACGACTATTTCTTGAACCGTCAGATGACACACGACAATAAAGGTGTGGATTACCCCGACAACGACGAGCGCGCGATATTCTTTGCACGCGGTGTCCTTGAGGCTGTAAAGAAGCAGAGCTGGTGCCCCGACATTATACATTGTCACGGTTGGATTTCGGCACTTGTACCCCTCTATGTAAAGAGTTCTTACAGCGAGGAGCCATCGTTCCGCGATTCAAAGGTTATCTTCTCGCTCTATGACAGCGAGTTTGCTTTTAACACCCCCTTCCCCGAGAGCTTTATACAGAAGTTGATGCACAAGGATATGACCGTCGAGTCTCTTGGCGATACCCCCATGCCCACCACATACGAGGAATTGGCAAAATTGGCAATCCGCTACAGCGACGGTATAACAATAAACGGTGACAACATCCCCGCGTCACTCATCGAGTATGCACAGTCGTTGGGCAAGCCCATTCTCACCAAGCAGTCCGATGAGGAGTTCAACGCTGCTTGCAACAGCTTCTACGATACAATACAACAGTAATACTTAACCGATAATGAAAAAATTTCCTTATTTCCTATTAATAATTTTTTCACTATTTGCATTTGCAGGATGCGATGATGAAACAGCCGGAATAGGCGGCAGCATTGTACCCGACAATGATAAGATTACAATAGATACATTAACAATATATGCCAAGAGCCGTTCAATCCTTGCCAACGACTCTATTCTGGCAAATTCAAACAATGTATATCTTGGACGATATACCGACTACGAGACAGGTTCGGTATTCTCGTCCGACTTTATTGCACAGTTCAACTGTGTCGAGGACTATGGTTTCCCCGCCGAGGGCGTTGTTGGCGATACCACAACAAGCGTAGAGCTAAAGCTATTCTACAACACCTATTTTGGTGATTCGCTCAATACAATGCAGTGCGACGTATATGAGCTCGACCGCACATTGGAAGAGGGTAAGCCCTACTACACCAATGTCGACCCCGCCGAGTTCATCGACGAGGAGAACACCCCAATAGCCACCAAGAGCTACTGCGCGGTAGACCGCAGCATCCCCGACAGCATCAGACTGAGCGACGACTACACACGTAATATAACCATCACCCTGCCCAACAGCATTGGCAAGCGTTTCCTGGAGAAATATTACGAGACCGATGCAAACGGAGATTCTATTGGCAAGAAGAACTTCTCCAATTCCGAGGAGTTTATAAACAACATTTTTAAAGGACTATATGTAAAGAGCACACAGGGCGACGGTACAGTCCTTTACATTACAATGGCACGTCTGAACGTATCGTTCCAATACTACATAAAAGGCAATAGCGGCGCTAAAGACTCCATTGTATCGGGAATTGCCACATTCTCGTCGACCAAAGAGGTGCTACAGGTAAACAAGTTCAACAACAGCAACATACAGGAACTTGCCGATGACAACAGCTGCACCTATCTGAAGACCCCTGCCGGAATATTTACCGAGGTAGAGCTTCCAATCAACGAGATTATCGAGCGCGCCGACACACTAAACTCGGCAAAGATTGTCTTCACACGCTACAACAGCGACAACGAAGCCAAGTTCAGTTACTCGGTTCCAAAGACACTGCTAATGGTGCGCAAAAAAGATATGTACGACTTCTTCCTAAAGAACAAGCTCTACGACAATATCACATCCTATAGCGCATCGTTCACCCAAAGCAGCAACGAGTATAAGTTCAACAATATATCTCGACTTATAAACTACATTGCCGACGAATATCAAAAGGGAACAGCGAGCGACCCCGAGTGGGAAAGCAAGAACCCCGATTGGGACAAAGTGGTACTTATACCAATAACACAGACCACCGACAACAATTTTGGCAATGCAATATCGGTATCGCATAATCACGGAATGACAAGTACCCGCCTACGCGGAGGCAAAGATCCTATAGCGATAAGCATCGTAACAAGTAAATTCAACAACGAATAAAAGACAGAAGGTGAGGGCGACAGATAAAGGTCGCCCTCACATCGTATAACGCAAGAGCACACAATGAAGAGATACAACTATCACATAATAGCCATAGACGACAATATAGCACTGTTACAGACACTGAAAGTAGTGCTTGGCGCGCATTTCGAACGAGTAGCCACAATATCCGACCCCAAGATGATACAGGGAATAATTGCCGGCGGAAATATAGACGCCGTACTGCTTGATATGAACTTCGACAACAGCAAGCTCGATGGCAGCGACGGTCTATTCTGGCTACAAAGAATAAAAGAGAACGAAAATGCCCCGGCAGTGGTACTCATCACAGCGTTCGGCGATATAAACTTAGCAGTAGAGTCAATGAAAAAGGGTGCAGACGACTTCATCACCAAGCCCTGGAACAATGACGAACTGATTGAAAAAATAGTAACAGCGATAGAGAAGCGCAACGCTCTGCTGCCATCGAGAGAGACAAATACTCTGGAAGAGAAAGAGCGAGAGCAGATTGCCGAGGCATTGGCAGCAGCGGGAAATAACGTATCACAAGCATCAAAAATGCTTGGAATATCACGTCGCACACTCTATAACAAAATGGCAAAATATGGACTTTAAAGGCTACGCATCATCCCCCACCCTGCACATAATAGTAATAATAACACTATCGGCTGCCTCAACAGCAAGCATAATAAACAACAGCTCACTGTATGTGAGTCTGTTATTTATACTGCTGCTGGCATTTGCCTTTTACCGCCTGCTGAAGATAGTACGCTACCCAATAGAACAGGTACAATATTTTCTTCTCGCATTGCGCTGTGGCGAGAGAATGATACGTTTCCCCAAGAGCAGTAATTCTACCCTGGGAGCAATGTATGGCCAAATGAATGATATAATAAAACTCTACTACGACAACAAGATAGAGATTGAGACAAAGAAAGACTACTACGACCGCATATTGCGCATAATGACACACGAGATACGCAACACCGTAACACCCATAATATCACTAACCGACCACTACATAAACCACTCACTTGAGCTCACCGCCGACGAGATAAAAGAGGGACTGAAAATCATAAACAGCCAGAGTCATAATCTGAAAGCCTTCCTCGACTCGTACCACACACTGACACATCTGCCCGAGCCCTCCTTTACACTAATAAATACGACATAACTATTTGGGAGCATTGGCAATTTGCTACGAGGCGAACCCGGCGGCGACTGCATAGAGATACTGCGCACCAACGTCACAATAAAAGCCGACCCTGTGCAGATGCAGTTACTGCTGAGCAACCTTCTACGTAATGCAATGCAAGCAATAGAGGGTTACAACGATGGCAAAATTGTAGTTCACGCCAGCATAAGCGACAAAAAACCCTTTATAACAATCACCGATAACGGATGCGGCATTGCACCCGAGAGACTTAAGGATATATTCCTGCCATTCTATACCACAAAAGAGAAAGGCAGCGGAATAGGCCTCAGCCTCTGCCGACAGATAATGCTGCTGCACGGTGGCGAGCTTACCGTAGAGAGCAATCCACAAAAACGCATCACTACCTTTATAATAACATTTCCTGCCGCATAGAGCCTAAGACTCTACACCGCAGGAAACAGGAACATTTTTTACCTTTATTTAGAAACTCATTGCTTTACGGGCGATTGCAAACAGCCGATCAAACGAGTGCAAAAGAAACTTGTTTACTTTGC